>JANLFZ010000196.1 GCA_024653385.1 Thermoguttaceae bacterium
TGCGAGACCGTGCCGCCTGGGCCACACGCCAGCGGCGCAGACGGACCGGTGCCTGCCGACGGCCTTGGCCCACGGCCCGGCTGGTACGCGCTGAGTGTCAATCGGATTCACAATCGGACCGGCGAGAACGAGTACTTCCTTCGATTGAACCCCACGGCAAGGATCGGCTACTCGAACTATGTGTATCATATAACTCCCGAAGAGGCCGACCGAGTGCGCGCGGAACTCGGCCTTCCGCCTCTGCCGAGCGCACCGGCCGACGGAGAGGAGGCGTCTCATGAACGCTGACGCAAGGCGCTTCGCTATTCCCCACGGTCGCCGCCTGGCGTTTACTCTGGTGGAACTCCTCGTGGTGATGACCATCATCGCCGTGCTCATGGGCCTCCTCTTGCCCGCCGTCCAGTCGGCGCGGGAGTCGGGGCGGCGCACGCAGTGCCAGAATAACGTGCGGCAGTTCGGGCTCGCGATGCAGAGCCATTTGGCCGCCTATTCATGCTTTCCCAGCAACGGCTGGGGCTACACGTGGATCGGCTGCCCGGATCGCGGCACCGGCAAGAACCAGCCCGGCGGCTGGATCTACAACGTGCTGCCGTACCTCGAGGCCCAGGACCTGCGCGACCGCGGCCGCGAGGAATCGCCGGCCGCGCAGCGGCTCACGCTGGCCGCAGTCGCCGCAACGCCGTTGGTTGTGCTGCGGTGCCCCACGCGGGCTGGGCCGGTTGTTGGGCCGGCGCAGCCGCGCGTCGTCCCCCGCAATGCCGAGTGGTCGCCCCTGGTCGCCAAGACCGACTACGCCGTCAACGAGGGCGATTTCATCACCGACACCCGCGAGGGCCCAACAACTCTGGAAGAAGGCGACTCGGGCAAGTACCCGTGGCGCGACACGAAGCAGGCCACCGGCATCTGCTTCCAGCGCAGCGAGGTCGTGCCGGCCATGATCCGCGACGGCCTTTCGAACACCTATCTGGTGGGCGAGAAGCACGTCAGCCGAGAGGCCTACGACACCTTCGACGATCCGGGCTACGACCAAAGCGCCTACAGTGGGGTCGACCTCGACCTGAACCGCTGGGTGATCGACCCGCCGCTTGCCGACGGCCCTTCGCCCGAGCCTCGCCGCTTCGGCAGCGCCCACGCCGGCGGGTGTTACTTCGGCTTCTGCGATGGCTCCGTGCGGCTCATCCGCTACGACATTGACCGCGAAACCCACCGCCGGCTGGGCAACCGCAAGGACGGGCTGCCGGTGGATACGACCGCCTTCTGACAGGGCGGGACGCCGGTGGTTGTGCCCACACGCGCGGGCGTGCCACCCGACTTGAAAGGAGAACGTGATGAACCCTGGGCGACGTCTGCTCGTGACGGTTGTCGCATTGTCGCTCGTCGCGCCTCTTGGCATGATCTCGAAAGCCCGAGGGCAATCGACGCCCGCAACCCCCGAAGTGGTTCTGCGGGCGTGGCGGGCGCGTCAAGATCGCGTCAAGACGGCGCGCTTCGAGTGGACTCAGACGGAGACCTACGCGGCGCACTCCCTGGAGCCAGGTTTTCCCGCGCAGGACGTGAAGCACCAGGTTTCGGCCGCGCTGAGCCTCTCGGGCGGCATGCTTCGTTACGAGTCGCGCGGACCGCGGTACGCACCCGATCACAAAGCGTTCTTGCCCCAGCGATTCATCAACGTCTTCAACGGCAGCGTGAATACGATGTATTTCAGCTTTGAAGGGGCTGAGCACGCCCGGCTTGGCGCTTACGGGTTCGTCAATCAACGCGAGTCGCGCAATGTCGACGCCGGTAACGTAAGCGTCCAGGCCATCGCCGCCTGGTGCCGGGTGTTCGATCGCGATGTGAGCGCCACCTTGTTCGAAACGGACCATTGCGTCGTAAGTCCGAAAGAAGGTTCTGTCCAGGGGCGTGCGTGCGTCATTCTGGAGCGTTCCGGGAAGAACGGGCGTTCGTACTGGGTTGACGCGGGCCGCGATTGGATCATTCTACGCTACCTCCTCGGGGCGTCCGATAAGCCCACTCGTCAAGTCGACATCTCGTACACGCTGGACAAGGTTCACGGGTGGGTGCCCGCGCGCTGGAAGTACGTCGCGTTGCGTCGCGACCCGCCTGAGGTGGAGTTGCAGATCGAGGGGAGCGTCAGCCGCTACGAGATCAATGTGGAGATCCCCAAGACGGAATTCGAGTTCGACTTTCCGGTGGGGACCGTGGTGCGCGACCTGAACACCGACGCTTGCTACATCATCTGCGGTGAAGGGCGGAAACGTGCTGTCACGCGTGAGGAGCGATAGGGGCGTGCCACCTACGAGGAGATGTTGGCCACCGAGAGCGGGAAACCCGTCGAGTCGCGCGAACGCATGAGGCGATGGGGAATCGTGCTTGCCGTGCTTGCCGCGGCGATCGGGTGGCACACCCTGAGGGACGAAGGGCGTGGTTGCGCCCATGCGCGGCCTGCCACGCCCGTCGCTGCGCTGCGGGCGTGCCACCCGCCCGCGCAATGGCCACCCGCTGCTGCTCGCCCCCGCTGAGCTGACCCGGCCGGTGCCGGGCGCGCGGCGCCAGTCCGACGCGCTCCAGGGCCTCGGCCGCCAGGCGCTTGCGCTGGGCCCCATAGATCCCCTGGAAGGTCAACGCCAGCGCCACGTTCTCTTCGGCCGTCAGGCTGGGGACGAGGTAGTAGGACTGAAAGACGAAGCCCACGACCCTGCGGCGGTACAGGGTCCGCTCGCGGGGCGACAGCGTCGCCAGGTCGCAGCCTTCGACGCGGACGCTGCCCGCCGTGGGCCGGTCGAGCCCGCCCAGCAGGTGCAAGAGCGTCGATTTTCCCGATCCGCTGACGCCGAGCACGGCCAGGAACTCGCCGCGCCCGACGGCCAGGTCCAGCCCCGCCAGCGCGCGGACTACCGCCGAGCCCACGCGGTATTCCCGCACCAGTTGGCAGGCTTCGACAAAGGGAGCCTCGCGATCGGACGCACTCATTCGATAGGGAGCCTTCTGGTTTGGATTCTACCCTCTCGTCCGCGACCCCGCCAGGATCGCGCCTTGTCTCAGAGCCCTTACCAGCTAATGCCGAAAAGGCCCCCGTGTTGCAGCCATGGCGGATCGGGCCCTACAATGCGGGCGGCTGGCACCTTGACCCACGGGAGGGCGAACATGAAGCGTCTTTGGCTTGTGGCTTGCTTAGGGCTCGCGGCGGCCGTCGCGGTCGGCGCCGAGCCGACGCTGAAGCACGTCGAGGTCTTCCGCTCCGGGGCCGACGGCTACCATACGTACCGCATTCCCGCGATCGAGGCGACGCGAGACGGTTGCCTGGTGGCGTTTGCCGAGGCCCGGAAGTACAACGCGGGCGACCCCGGCATGGACAAGAACGACATCGACCTGGTGATGAAGCGCAGCACCGACGGCGGCGCCACCTGGTCGGCGATGAAGGTCCTCGAGGACCCCGGCGAGCGCTGGTCGGCCGCCAATCCCGCCACGGTGGTGGACCGCACCACGGGCCGGCTGTGGCTCCTGTATCTCCGCTCGAAACCCGACCGCAACACCGACTCGTCGCGGCCCGGCACCGACGACATGCAGACCTTGGCGCGCTGGAGTGACGATTCGGGCGTAAGCTGGTCCGCGCCGATGGATCTGACGGCCGTGGCCCGCGACATGGCCGACCCCAACTGGAAGGCCAGCGTGGTCGGTCCGGGCGGCGGAATCCAGGACCGCGACGGTCGCCTCATCTTCGCGGTGTGGAAGAACGCGCCCATGCAGACCCTGGCCATCTACAGCGAGGACCACGGCAAGACCTGGCATCGCGGCGGGATCGTGCCGGGCCCGGCCGGCGGCGACGAAAACCAACTCGTCGAGCTGGCCGACGGACGCCTGCTGATGGACTTTCGCCAGACGAGCGGGCCGCACCGCTGGTTCGCCGAAAGCACCGACCACGGCAAGACGTGGTCCGCCCCGAGGCCGGGCATCGTCGTCACGCCGGTCTGTTGCGCCATCGAACGGTACCTGTCGAAGGCCGCCGGCGATCCTTGCGACAGCATCCTGTGGACCGGCCCCAAGGGCCCGGGACGCGCCAACCTGGTGGTCCGCGTCAGCTACGACGAGGGCCGCACCTTCGCCGACGAGCGGTTGATTGCCTCGGGCCACGCGGCGTACTCCGACCTGACGGTGCTGCCGGACAAGACGGTCGGTGTGCTCTGGGAGCGGGGCATCGAACGGGGTTACCAGTTCATCACCTTCACCCGGCTCGACCGGGCGTTCCTGGCGGCCCCTGCCGCGCGCGATGCCGCCCCAACCCGGAGACTTCCGTGATGGTTCGACCAAGACGTTTTTCCGGCCGTTTCGATTCGAGGTGCGGGGTTGCCGCAGTCTTGCCGTGGCTCATCGTGCTGGCCGCCGCGTTGGGCGCCGACTCGGTGAACGGGGCCGACGACCGCTCCGCCTTCGTGCGCGTAAGCCCGCGCGACGCGCGGTACTTCGAGCTTTCCAACGGCGAGGCGTACCTTCCCATCGGATTGAACATGATCGGGCCGCCGGGCAAGGACCTCGACGGCATGGAGGCGTGGTTCCAGAAGCTCTCGGCCCAGGGCGGCAACTTCGTGCGCATCTGGCTGAGCAACCCGTTCTTCGACGTCGAACATGCCCGCAGCGGCGAGTTCGACGCCGAGCGGGCCAAACGGATCGACGGCTTGTTGGTCCTGGCCCGCAAGTACGGCATTCGGCTCAAGCTCTGCACCGAGCACTTTCGGCACCTTGGCGAGGGGACGCAGAAGTGGGCGGCCAAGCCGCAGCACCTCGTGGCCAACGGCGGGCCGGCCAAGGACACGGCCGACTTCTTCACCGGCCAGGCCGGGCGTAGCCAGTACAAGCGCAAGCTGGCGTGGTATGCAAAGCGCTACGGCAGCGACCCGATGATCTTCGGCTGGGAACTGTGGAACGAGATGGACGCCGTGCGCGTCAACGTATGGCAGCCCTGGTCGGCGGAGATGCTTCCCGAGTTGCACCGCCTGTTCCCCAAGAACCTCGCCATGCAGAGTCTGGGCAGCTACGACCACGAGCACAAGCGCCGAAGCTACCGCGCCCTGTGCGAATTGCCCGGCAACGACGTGCTCCAGGTGCATCGCTACCTCGACCTGGGCGCGGTGTGGAAGGTCTGCCACGGGCCGGTGGCGGTGCTGGCGGCCGACGCGGTGCGCGAGTTGCGCGCCTTCGGCATTCGAAAGCCCATCCTCCTGGCCGAGAGCGGCGCGGTCGAGCCGAGCCACTCCGGCCCGTTCAAGCTCTACGCCAAGGACCACGAGGGGATGCTGTTGCACGACGTGCTCTTCGCGCCGTTCTTCGCCGGCGCCGCGGGACCCGGGCATATCTGGCACTGGGACGTGTACGTCGACCGCAACGACCTGTGGTGGCACTTCGGGCGGTTTTCGGCGGCGGTCCGGGGCCTCGATCCGCCGGCCGAGGCCTTCGAACCCTTCGAGCTGGCGCACCCGCGATTGTTCGTCCTCGGGCTCAAGGGGCGCCGCACGACGCTGCTGTGGTGCCGCGACCGCGAGAACACCTGGCAGACCGAACTGGCCGAAGGCAAGGCGCCGGACCTCGTGCGGCAAGCGCGCGTCGATGTGGCGCCGGCGGGCGTGGCGCTTGCGGGCCGCGCGGCGAGGGTCTATGATCCCTGGTCCGACCGTTGGAGCCCGGCGACGGTGGACAAGACCGAGATCGCGCTGCCCGAGTTCCGACGCTCGGTGGTAGTCCGGATCGAATGAAACCCATGCGAGAAACGCAACGATGAACCCCGTCCCACGTAGTTTGACATTCGCTGCAATGGTCAGTGCGGCCCTCCTTGCTCGGCCGGGGCAGTCTGCCGCGGCCGAGAGGACCGATTGGCTTCACCAGGCCCGCTGGGGCGTGATGACCCACTACCTCGGCGCGCCGCCGAGCACGGCGGGCGGGGCCGATCTGACCGCCGCGATGTGGAACCGGCAGGTCGACGCATTCGATGTCCCCGGACTGGCCGACCAGATCGCCTCGACCGGGGCGAAGTACCTCTTGTTCACGATCGGCCAGAACTCGGGGCACTACTGCGCGCCCAACGCCACGTACGACAAGCTGGTGGGCATCGAGCCCAGCAAGTGCTCGCGCCGTGATCTCGTGGCCGACCTGGCCAAGGCCCTCAAGGCGCGCGGCGTGCGCCTCATGGTGTACCTGCCCAGCGGCGCTCCGGCGGCCGACGTCGTGGCCCGCAAGAAGCTCGGTTGGCGGTGGGGCAGCCCGGGCGGGTGGCAACTGCCCGGCGAGCCGGTCGGCGGCCGGCTCGTCGAGTTCCAGCGGAATTGGGAAGCCGTGATCCGCGAGTGGTCGCTCCGTTGGGGCGACCTGGTGTCGGGCTGGTGGATCGACGGTTGCTACTTCGCCGACCAGATGTACCGCTTCGACGACGAGCCGAACTTCGCCAGCTTCGCCGCGGCATTGCGGGCCGGCAACCCGAACGCGCTGGTGGCGTTCAACCCGGGCGTCCGCGTGCCCGTGGCTGCCCACACCAAGCACGAGGACTACGCGGCCGGCGAGATCAACCTCGACCAGTTGCCCAAGGCGGTCGAGGCGTGCCGTGGCCGATGGCTCGAGTGCGAGGGGGCGAAGGTCCAGTTCCACATCCTCACGTTCCTCGGCAAGACCTGGTGCGGCGGCGACCGTCCGCAATGGCCCGACGAGAAGATCATCGCCCTGACCCGCCAAGTCGCGCAGCACGGCGGCGCGATCACCTACGACGTGCCGATCGAGAAGAGCGGTCGGGTGCCCCAGCCGTTTGTGGATCAACTCCGGGCCATTGGCCGCGCCATGAAGCCGTAACCACCCGGTTCTGCCGACCAACGCGCCGGCCCTTGCCATCGGTCCGCCTGCACGCGCGGTATGGCCGTTAGGGCTTGTCCGTGTTCCCCCCTTGCGGCCGGCCTCTTGCGTCGACACCGAGCTTGCCCCCCACACCTTGACGACGTACGAAATACACAGAGGGAGGGCCCCCGCAAGCTGGCTTCCTTGCAAGAGGACTTGAGGACTGTGAGCGATCTCTTGGAGCTTTCACCCGAGGAACTCCGCGAGCTGGAGCGTCTGGTGGCAGAGCAGTTCGGGCAGACGCGGGATCGTCGGAGCCACCCGCGCTCGCCGTATCCCGCGCCGGCCAAGGTGACGCCGTTGTGCCAGGACGGGCGCGTGCGATACACGCAAACGGTGGCTTGCCGCGACCTTTCGCCGGGCGGCGTGTGCTTTGTCTGGCCGGGGCGCGTGGATTTCCAGCAGGCGGTGATCGAGCTGGGGCAAGAGCGCGAGCGGCTTCTGATGCGGGCCCGCGTCGCGTGGTCCAAGCCCAGCCCGCTGGACCCGGCCAGCTCGCTGGTCGGCTGCCAATTCCTCGAACGGCTGCGTCAAGGCTCGTAGCCCAGGTTCGGCGCCAGCCAACGTTCGACCTCGGCCGGTTTCGTGCCTTTCCGGCGGGCGTAGTCCTCGACCTGGTCGCGCGTGATGCGGTCGACGGCGAAGTAGCGGGCCTGGGGATGGGCGAAGTACAGGCCGCAGACCGAGGCCGCCGGATCCATCGCCAGGGTCTCGGTCAGGCGGATGCCCGTGCGCCGCTCGGCGTCGAGCAGGCTGAACAGCGTACGCTTCTCGGTATGGTCGGGGCACGCCGGGTAGCCGGGGGCCGGCCGGATTCCCCGGTACTTCTCCTGGATCAAGTCCTCGTTCGAGAGCCCTTCGTCGCGGCCGTAGCCCCAATCCGATCGGGCGATCTGGTGCAATCGCTCGGCGAAGGCCTCGGCCAGCCGGTCGGCCAGGGCCTTGGCCATGATTGCCCGGTAGTCGTCGTGCTCGGCCTCGAATCGGGCGACCAGTTCCGCCGCGCCCAACCCGGCCGTGACGGCAAACGCCCCGAGGTAATCGGCGCGCCCGCTATCGATCGGGGCCACAAAATCGGCCAGCGCCAGGAAGTGCTCCTGCCCCTTGCGCCGCCACTGCTGGCGCAGGGTGTGGAACCGGGCGATCTCGTCGGTACGACGCTGGTCGGCGTAGAGCACGATGTCGTCGCCATCGGAAGCCGCGGGCCAGAATCCGTACACGCCCGACGCACGGATCCACCCTCTTGCCACGATCTCGTCGAGCAGGCGGCGGGCATCGTCGAACAGCCGCCGGGCTTCGAGGCCAACGCCCGGATCGTCGAAGATCCGCGGATACTTGCCCCGAAGCTCCCACACCATGAAAAACGGCGACCAGTCGATATAGCCCACCAGATCCGACAGGGGATAGTCGCCCAGCGCGCGGACCCCGAGGAACGCGGGCCGGTCGATCCGCACGTCGGCCCAGTCGGTGGGGAAGCGTCTCGCCTTCGCCTCGCGGTACGGCACCAGTTCCACCTCGAACCGCCGCCGGTACGCTTCGACAAGCTTGCCCTGCTCGGCCCGGTTCCGGCAATCGAAACGCTCGCGGGCCTGAGGGTTCATCAGTTGCTCGACGACGCTTGCCGCCCGCGAGGCGTCGGGAACGTGGACCGTCACGTTGCGGTATGCAGGGGCGATCTTCACGGCGGTGTGCTTGGCGCTGGTCGTGGCGCCGCCGATCAACAGCGGGGTTTGGAAGCCCAGGCGGTCCATTTCGCGGGCCACGTGAACCATCTCCTCGAGGCTTGGAGTGATCAGCCCGCTCAGGCCGATCAGGTCCGCCCGCTCGTCGGCCGCGACCGCAAGCAGCTTCTCGCAGGGCACCATCACGCCCAGGTCGATCACCCGGAAGTTGTTGCACGCCAGGACGATGCCCACGATGTTCTTGCCGATGTCGTGGACGTCGCCCTTGACCGTGGCCATGACGATCGTCCCGCGGCCGTTCGACGCCGGGGCCCCGTCGCCCCCCTGGGCTCGCTTCTGGGCCTCCATGAACGGCATCAGGTAGGCCACGGCCTTTTTCATCACCCGGGCGCTCTTGACCACCTGCGGCAAGAACATCTTGCCCGCGCCAAACAACTCGCCGACGATCTTCATGCCGGCCATGAGCGGCCCCTCGATGATCGCCAGGCACGAGGGATACGTGTGCCGGGCCTCTTCGACGTCGGCTTCGATGAAATCGACAATCCCCTGGACCAGGGCGTGGCTGAGCCGCTCTTCGACCGTGCCCTGCCGCCACGCCAGGGCCGTCTCTTGCGTTTGGGCCGGGTGCCCCTGGAGGGATTCGGCAAATCGGATCAGCCGGTCGGTGGCATCCGGCCGGCGGTCCAAGAGCACGTCTTCCACCCGTTCCAACAAGTCGGGCGGGATTTCTTCGTACACGTCCAACTGCCCGGCGTTGACGATCGCCATGTCGAGGCCCGCGCGAATCGCGTGATACAGAAACGCGCTGTGCATCGCCCGACGCACCGCCTCGCTGGTGCGGAACGCGAACGAGATGTTGCTTACGCCGCCGGAGACCTTCACCTCGGGGAAAAGCCGCTTGATCTGCCGGGTGGCCTCGAGGAAGTTCACCGCGTAGCGGTTGTGTTCCTCGATGCCCGTGCCCACGGTGAGAATGTTCGGATCGAAGATGATGTCCGCCGGGCGCATGCCGACCTTTTCGGTCAGCAGGCGGTAGGCCCGGCGGGCGATGCGGACCTTGTGCTCGACGGTGACGGCCTGCCCCTCTTCGTCGAACATCATCACCACGCAGGCCGCCCCGTAGCGCCGCACAAGCCGGGCGTGGCGCAGGAACTCGGCTTCCCCCTCCTTGAGGCTCAACGAATTGACGATCGCCTTGCCCTGCACGCACTTCAGCCCGGCCTCGAGAACCGACCACTTCGAGCTGTCGATCATCACGGGCACGCGCGCCACGTCGGGTTCCGCGGCCAGCAGGTTGAGGAAGCGCGTCATGGCCGCCTCGCCCTCCAACAGCGCGTCGTCGAGGTTCACGTCGATCAGGTTCGCCCCGTTCTCGACCTGCTGCCGCGCGACCGAAACGGCCTCGTCGAAGCGCCCTTCGCGCACCAACCGGGCGAACGCCCGGGAACCCGAGACGTTGGTCCGCTCGCCAATCATCGTGAACGGGTTCTCCGGCCGCAGCACCAAGGGCTCCAGTCCACTGTACCGGGCGTACGGCTCCGGCGGGGGCGGACAGCGCGGGGGCACCCCCTCGACCGCGCGCGCGATCGCGCGGATGTGCTCGGGCGTGGTGCCGCAACAGCCGCCCACCACGTTCACCCACCCGGCCGCGGCGAACTCGCCCAGCACCCGGGCCACTTGGTCCGGCGTCTCGTCGTACCCGCCGAACTCGTTGGGCAACCCGGCGTTCGGGTGGCAGCTCGTGCGCAGCGGAGTCCGCGCCGAAAGCTCCTCGACGTAAGGCCGCATCATCTCCGGCCCCAGCGCGCAGTTGATCCCCACGCTGAACAACTCGGCGTGCTCGATCGAGATCAGAAATGCCTCGAGCGTCTGCCCCGAAAGCGTCCGGCCGCTGCGGTCGGTAATCGTCACCGAGACCATCACCGGCAGGCGCACGCCGCGCCGCTCGAAGCACTCCTCCATGGCGAACAAGCACGCCTTCAGGTTGAGGGTGTCGAAGACCGTTTCGGGCAGAAGGATATCAACGCCCCCTTCGACCAGCGCGTCGGCCTGCTCGTAGTACGCCTCGACGAGTTGATCGAAGGTGACGGCCCGGCTCCCCGGGTCGCTGACGTCGGCCGACATCGACGCCATGCGGTTGGTCGGTCCGATCGACCCGGCGACGAACCGGGGCGTACCGTCGGCGCCGCGGGCATCGACCGCGCGGCGCGCGCAGCGGGCCGCTGCCAGGTTGATCTCGCGGCGACGACGGTACGCCCCGGTTCGTCGCCGGGTCGATCGGACCGA
>JANLFZ010000197.1:0-8769 GCA_024653385.1 Thermoguttaceae bacterium
TTAGTATGCGTCGCTCGCTGGCGCGTCGGGGTAGTATGGGACCCTCGCTGGCGCTTCGGGTTGGTATGCGTCGCTCGCTGGCGCGTCGGGTTGGTAGCCCTTCGCGACTCGACAGGGAGACGCAGCGAAGATTGTAGTCGCCATGTGCCATTTCGACAAGACGAATCGGTCGGCTGTGCTTGCGCTGCAACCCCTTACCATCATTGGTCTTGTGAAGCCAGGCGAACCCCCGCGATCACCCCCCGGTGGTCTGAGACCGAATCGGCCAGCGTCTTGTACTCGACGAACTCCAGCCGCTGGGATATGAGGACCCAGTCGATCCGCCGCTTGAGGGTCGGAAAGGTCTCGAGGTCGCGGTCGTCGGGACGGTAGGCACGCAGCTTGAGTCCCTCGGCTGCCGCGCGCACCGCGCTGTGGTCGTCGGACCACTGGCAGTTGAAGTCGCCCAAGACGATCAACGGGTGTTTCCCGTCCGAAAGGCGATGGACCATCTCCTTGACTTGGCTTCTGCGCACCTCCTTGCGCGCGAAGTCGAGGTGGACCGAGACGACCTGGACGTTCGTTTCCGGCCGGTCCGGCCACGCGATCGTGGCGGCGACAAAGCCCTTCGAGGGCGTCGGAGGCGAGGGGGCGAACGTCACCGAAAACGGATGATCCAGCGGCAGACGCGAAAGAAGAGCCGTCCCATACGAAAGCCCCATCGCGTCCACGTGTTTGCCGCGGAACGAGTGCTGCATTTCCGCGATCTGGGAGAGCCGCTTCACGTGGTCGAACCGACCACTCCAAAGCGAGGGGCCGTCGGCCTCCTGGAGGGCGACCACGTGCGGTTGCTCGCGGCGGATCAGTTCGGCGACCTTTTTCAGGTTCGCCTCGATCTCTGTCCGCTCCTGACCGGCCTGGTGTTTGTCGGGTCCGCGCCCGTGGGCGACGTTGAGGGTCATCACGCGCAGCGTCCCGCGCGGCAGGGCCGACGGCTCCTCGGCAGCATCAAGCACGCTCGCGGCAGACACCAGCGCGGTGAGCACGGTCAGGCAAACGTGTCGCATCCACCACCTCGGTTCGCGGCTCATGCCGCACGCGACGGCGTCGATTGAGCAGCGCCGCGCAAGGCAGCCCGTCATGCGCGAGGGGCGCCAAGGGCACTTCTGGCCGCGCTGAGTTCCTGCACGGTCTCGACCAGGGCGATCGCGTTCTCGACCGGCGTTTGCGGGAGCACGCCGTGGCCGAGGTTGAAGATGTGCCCCGGCCGTCCGCCGGCCTGGTCGAGAACCTGCTGGGCACGGCGGCGGATTTCGTCGCGTGGGCCCAACAGCGCGGCCGGGTCGAGGTTGCCCTGGATCGCCTTGTCGGGGCCGATGGCGCGCCATGCGTCGTCGAGGCGGATCCGCCAATCGACGCCGATGACCGCTCCGCCCGCCTCGCTCACCAGCGGCGCGAGGGCCGGGTTGCCGGTGAAAAAGTTGATCACCGGCGCCCCCGGCGCGATGCCTTCCACCACCGCCCGGGTATGCGGCAGCACATAGCGGCGGTAATCGTCGGGGCCAAGGCACCCGACCCAACTGTCGAAAAGCTGGACCGCTTGGGCCCCGGCAGCGATCTGGGCGTTCAAGTACCTGGTGACGGCCCGGGCCAACCGGGCCATCAAGGCGTTCCATGCCCCCGGGTCGCGGTACATCAGCGACTTGACGTGCAGGTAGTTCCGGCTGCCACCGCCCTCGATCGCGTAGCTGGCCAAGGTGAACGGGGCACCGGCAAAGCCGATGACCGGTTTGTCGTCGGCCAGTCCGGCGCGGGTCTTGCGCACCGTCTCGAACACGTACTCCAACGGCCCGAGGTCGTCCAGCTCGCGCAACCGGTCGACGTGCTCGGCGCCGCGGATCGGGTTGTGCAACACCGGTCCCTCGCCCGCGGTGAACTCGAGCTTCATCCCCATCGGTTCGAGAATGGGCAACAGGTCGGCGAAGATGATCGCCGCATCGACGCCCAGCCGTTCCACCGCCGTCAGCATCACCTCGGCACACAAGTCGGGGTTCTTGCACAGCGACAGAAAGGTCGTCTTCTCGCGCACCGCGCGGTACTCGGGCATGTACCGGCCCGCCTGGCGCATGAGCCAGATCGGCGTGCGCGGAACGGGCTCGCGCCGGGCGGCCTTCATGAACAAGCTGTCGAGCCAGCGAGGGCGGGAAGACATGGGGATCGGGCCTTTCAGGACAGCCAACCGTCACGGGCGGGACTCAGGGAGGCCGCGCTTCCTCGGGGTCGCTGCGTCACTTGCGCTCGGGATAGATGGTCCTGAGGAACTTGTAGTGCGCGGCGTAATCCCGGAGCACGCCATGCGGCGCGGCGGCTTCGATCTGGATCCAGCCGCTGTACTCGATCTGATCGAGGGCCTTGCGCACCTTCTTGAAGTCGATCCGCCCCTGGCCGAGCATGTGCTGGCCGTCCTTGAAGTGGAACTCGCAGATTCGCTTGCCCAACAGCGGGATCTCCTTGAGCACGTCGCGTCCCTTGTCGGTCGAGTTGCCGACGTCGTAGTAGACCTTCAAGGCGGGCGAGGCCACGCGATCGAGAATGACCAGGTTGTCCTCGGCGCTTAGGTAGCTTTCCAGGCCGATCGTGATGCCCGCCTTCTCGGCCTTGGCCGAAGCCCGCTTGAGCACCTTGACCAGGTGATCGATCTCCTGGGTGCGGGCGAGGTCGAGGTCGCCCTTGGAGAAGCAGGCGGGCATGACGATCGAAATGCCCAGGGCCTTGCAGACGTCGATCGAATCCATGAGCCACTGCTCGGCGCGGGGATCGCTTTTCAGCGGCACGTTGTTCATCTCGCCGATGGCCAGCGAACCGATCTCCAGGCCGGTGCGCTTGGCTGCTTCGAGGTACGCCTTCTGCACCTCGGGCTTGCGCAAGTGCATGTCGTTGGCCACCGAGCCCATGTTCACCTGCACGCCGTCCAACCCAATCTGTTTGGCCACGTCGAACGACGAGGGGTCGGCCTTGCCCAGGTTCCACTCGCAGGCCCCGATCTTGAACCAGCGTGAGCCGGGGGCGGCCACGAGGGGGCCAAGGCGCGAGGCCATTGCCGCCAACGCCGCGGCTTGGGCGCCGCGGGCAAGCATCGTCCGCCGAGTCATCATGCCGTTGAGAAGATTCATAGGTAGCTCCTGTCGGGAAGTCATGAGCGTTTGCAGAGGTGACGTACGAGCCTGGTATTGCCGAACAATTCACCCAGTGTATCCGCCAGGGCCGACGCCGGCCAGCTTCGGCCCGTTCGATTTGACACGTCGGGCCTGCCGGGCGTACAGTGGAGGAATCTCGGGAGTGGGGCGGGACGCATGTGCGCCGGTTGCATCGAAGGGTGTGGCATGACATTGCTGTACAGCGATCCGCGGTTCTTCCGACACGAAACCGGAACCAGCCCGGAACGCGCCGAGCGGATCCGCCGGATCGGCCCCCGGTTGGAGCGGGCCGGCCTGGACCGAAAGTGCCGCCGTCCCAGTTGGAAAGCGGTCTCTCGCCAACGGCTTGGTCGGATCCACTCGCCCCGATACATCGACGAGGTCTGGGCGCTTTCGAAGTCGGGTGGCGGCGATCTGGATACCGATACGGTGATTTGCCCCGCCTCGTACCATGTAGCCCTGGAAGCGGTCGGAGCCGTGTGCGATGCCACCGAGCGGCTCGTTCGAGGGGAGGATACCACGGCCTTGTGCCTCATCCGGCCGCCAGGGCACCATGCCATGGCCTCCCGCGCCATGGGCTTTTGCGTGTTCAACAATGTGGCGGTGGCGGCACGCGTGGCGCTCGACGAACTCGGGCTCGACCGGGTTCTGATCGTCGATTGGGATATCCACCACGGCAACGGAACCCAGGCCGCTTTCTGGGAAGACCCCCGCGTAGGGTTCCTTTCGATCCACCGTTGGCCGTTCTATCCGGGCACGGGTTTGGAGGACGAGACGGGCAGCGGGCCGGGCCTCGGATACACGTTGAACCTCCCCGTGGCCTACGGTACGCCGCGCAAAGACTATCTGGCCCGGTTCGCCAACGCCTTGGAGCGGTTCTCCGCCCTCGTGAAGCCCCAACTGGTCTTGCTCAGTGCCGGCTTCGACACGCACCGGCTCGATCCCGTGGGCGACCTGGGGTTGGAGACCGAGGATTTCGTCCCGCTGACGACCTTGGTGCTCGACGTGGCCGACGCCTACGCCCAGGGACGGCTTGTCAGCGTTCTCGAAGGCGGTTACCACCCCGAGGTCATGGCCGAGTGTGTCGAACTGCACCTTGCCGAGCTTCTCAAGCGCTGCCCCAACACGTGACGTCCGTTATCCGATCTTCTTCATCCCTCATCCCTGATCCCTGATCCCTCATCCGTTATGTCCTGGCATGGCATTCTCGGGCACGACCGGGTGGTGGAGCAGTTCCGCCGAGCGATCCAACGCGGAAGGCTCGCCACGAGCTTCTTGTTCGTCGGGCCCGAGGGCGTCGGCAAACGGACGTTCGCCCTGCGTCTTGCCCAGGCGCTATTGTGCCACGAGCGGCCCGAGTCGGCGATGGACCCCTGCGGCCGATGCCCGGCCTGCGTGCAGGTCAATGCAGGAACGCACCCCGACCTCGAACTGGTCTCGAAGCCGGCCGACAAGTCGTTCTTGCCCTTGGAGTTATTGATCGGCGACAAGGAACACCGCATGCGCGAGGGGCTGTGCCACAACCTCGGGATGAAACCCTTGATGGGCCGGCGCAAGGTGGCGATCATCGACGATGCCGATTATCTGAACGAGGAGGGTGCCAACAGCCTGCTGAAGACGTTGGAGGAGCCTCCGCCACGGTCCGTGTTGATCCTGGTGGGCACCAGTCCGGCGAAACAGTTGCCGACCATCCGCTCGCGATGCCAACTGGTGAGGTTTCACCCCCTGCCGCCCGAAACCGTGGCCCAGTTGCTCTTGGCGCAGGGACTAGTGGCCGATGCCGAGAAGGCCGCTCGGCTGGCCCAGTCTTGCGGGGGCAGTCTGCGGCGGGCCGCGGTGCTGGCGGAGGACGAACTGTGGGAGTTCCGTACCCGGCTGTACGAGGTCTTGGCTTCGCCCCGCCTCGACAGCCCCCGCCTGGCCCGCGCCGTGACCACCCTGGTCGATGCCGCCGGCAAAGAGGCGCCCAGGCGGCGTGCGCGGCTGAGGGAGGTGTTTGTGCTGGCCGCCGAATTCTACCGGCAGTTGATGCGAGCAAGAGCACAGACGCCGAGGTTTGGCCAAGCGGCGGAGGCAGGCGGCGAGGGAACGCCGGCGAACTTGCCCGGCGACCTGGAGACCGCCACGGCCTGCCTCGATCGCTGCCTCGATGCCCTCGAGCAGACCGACCGCAATACCAACCAGACCACGCTGATCGAGTGCTGGGCCGACGACTTGGCCGTCCTCCAACGGGGCGAAGGCCCGGCGCGTATGCCTTTCTCCTCTATCGGCGGTTGACGCTCCGATGCCGAGGACGCCTGCTACTCTCCGTGAACCGTCAGGACCAGGCGGCGCCGGCCTCCGTTGCGGCGGTGCTCGCAGAGGAAGATGCCCTGCCAGACCCCGAGGCCCAGTTGCCCGTTGCGGATCGGAACCGTCAGCGAACTCCCCAAGAGCGAGGCCTTGACGTGGCCGGGCATGTCGTCGGGACCCTCGATCGTGTGGTCGTACGGGAAGTCCTCCGGTGCGAGGTGAGCGAGGACGCGGTCCAAGTCGGCCGGCACATCGGGATCGGCGTTCTCGTTGATCGACAGCGAAGCCGACGTGTGGCGGATGAACACGTGAAGCAGGCCGACCTGCAATCGACGAATCTCGGGAAGGGCCTCCACCACATGCGATGTGATCAAGTGGAACCCTCGAGGATACGGGGGGAGTTCAATTTCGCGCTGGAGCCATGCCACGAGAGGACCTCTGGAGAGAATGGGTAAGCAAGGCTGGATCACTCGATCAGCCTCGATCACTGGATCGACGCCCGACCGGGCTAGGTTTTCCCTTTTCGTCGTCTCCTGTTTGATGGAGAATGGAGTAGCGCGGACCTCGACATCCCCGACGAGGATTCGGAACATGGCGGCTCGTGGGTGGTCCACAGTCTATCAGGCGATTGTGATGTCGCTGGTGCTTGCGCCATTCTACGCGGTCGGTGCGGCGCCCGCCACGAGTGGCCGGACCGCGTCCACCGCCGCGGCCGCCGGGCAGCAGCTTCGCGCGCCGGTGGCCGTGTTCTGGTCCGGCGACCCGCTGCGGCGAGCGCTTACTCAACTAGGCGCCGGGCAGGGCGTGACCGTGTTGCTCGACCGCCGCGTGGACCCGGAGCAGGGCGTGGAACTCCGCGTGGCCGGGGCGCCGCTGGAAGAAGTGCTTCGCCGCGTGGCCGAAGCCAAAGGGCTGGGTCTGGCCGTGCTGGGGCCGGTAGTCTACTTGGGCCCTCCGCACGCCGCGGCCCTGGTGCGCCCGTTGTCCCAGTTGCGATCGGCCGAGGCCAAGCGTCTGCCCGCACAAGCCTCCAACGCCCTCCTCCGGCTCGATCGGCTCCGATGGGACGATTTCGCGACGCCCCGGGCATTGCTCGGCCGGTTGGCGCAGTCGGGTGGCATTGCCGTTTCGGGCTTGGACCGCGTGCCGCACGACCTCTGGGCCGCGGCCGATCTGCCGCCGCTGTCGCTCGTCGACCGGCTGACCCTGATCGCCATCCAATTCGATCTGACCTTCGAGATCGCGCCGGACGGCGCCTCGGTCGTGCTGGTTCCCATCCCCGACGATCTCGAAGCGGTTCCTCCGGGCAAGGCGGCGGCGAAGACCACGACTCCGCGGCGCACGATGCCGGCGCACCGTACCGCGCCGGGCAGGCGTTCGGTGGGCGCTGCCGAGGTGCGGTTCACGCAGAGGCCCACGCGAGGCCCCGTCGGGGTGCTCCTGGTCCAACTGGCCGAGAAGCTCGGGTTGGAATTGCGGATCGACCGCGATGCCATCGAGGCCGCGGGAATCTCGCTCGACCAGACCGTTTCGTTCGGCGTCGAGAACGCCACGGCAGACGAGTTGCTCGAGGCCCTGCTTGCGCCGGCCGGGCTCGCGTTCCGCCGCACCGGCAAGGTCCTCCAGGTGTTCCCGGCGAGGTAGCCGGCCAGGGGACTCTTCTTGGAAAGCCGCGGCTGGTTGACACGCCCTTGGCATGGGAACCATAATCCGACCAGCAGGGGACCGCTCCCTCGGCCAGCCCGCGGGGATCGGCAGCCGCGTCGTCCGTTTTTCCTCAGGAGACCACGCCATGAAGCGTTCGCTCAACCGCCGTCAGTTCCTCGATCGCTCGAAGAAGACCTCGCTCGGCCTGGCTGCCGGGGTGACGCTTTTGGCCAACGCCCGGTCGGTCTGGGCGGCGCCGGCCAACGACAAGATCGTCCTGGCCCAGGTCGGCTGTGGGGGGCGCGGCAGCAATCTGGCGGCGGGGTTCGTCGAGCGGGGCGACTGCGTGTACGCCTTCACGTGCGATCCCGACATCAACCGGGCCAAGGGGCTTGCCAAGTCCCTCGAGACCCTCCAGGGCAAGGCGCCCAAGGCCCTTCAGGACTTCCGCAAGGCCCTGGAAGACAAGTCGGTCACCGCGGTGATCGTCGCCACGCCCGACCATTGGCACGCCCCGGCCACGGTTTGGGCCTGCCAGGCGGGCAAGGACGTGTACGTCGAGAAGCCGGCTACCCATAGCTGCTGGGAAGGCCAGAAGATGGTCGAGGCGGCGCGGAAGTACAAGCGCGTTGTCCAGGTCGGGACCCAGAACCGCAGCGCCGAGTACAACCGCCAAGCCCGCGAGTACATCGCCTCCGGCAAACTCGGCAAGATCCACCTGTGCCGCGTGTTCAATCAGAAGGAATGGGGCAATTTTCCCCAGCGTCCCGATGCCGACCCGCCCCCGGGCCTGGACTGGGACATGTGGAACGGCCCCGCCCCCGAGGCCCGGTACAATCCCACGCTCCACGGCGGATGGCACCACCTGTGGCGCTACTCGGGCGGCGACATCGCCAACGACGCCAGCCACCAGCTCGACCTCGCGCGGTGGCTGATGGGCGTGGAACACCCGAAGTCGGTCTACAGCACCGGCGGGCGGTTCAACTCGCAGGGGGCCGCCGAGACGCCCGATACCCAGATCGCCGTCTACGACTTCGACAACCTGGTGATGACCTTCGAGCTGACGCTGTACACTCCGTACATGCTCAAGATCTCGCCCCAGATCCGCGAGTCGCTCACCGAGTACCCGTATTGGCCCCAGTGCGCCACGCGGATCGAGATCTACGGCGAGAAAGGCGTGATGTACGTGGGCCGTCACGGCGGCGGATGGCAGGTCTTCGGCCGGCCCAAGAACGAAAAGCCGGTGCTCATCGCCGAGGGCAACGGTAAGTTTCCCGACCCCGAGCACAAAGAGAACTTCGTGCAGAGTATCCGCTCGCGCGCGCTACCAAGCGCCGACATCGAGAAGGGGCATCGCAGCGCCCTGTTGACGCATTACGCGAACATCAGCTATCGCTTGGGCGGGCAGAAGCTCACGATCGACCCCAAGACCGAGCACATTGTCGGCAACCCCGAAGCGATGAAGCTGTTCCGGCGCGAGTACCGCAAGCCGTGGGTGATCGAGGAGCAGGTCTAGTGGGCCCGACGCTGGGCCAACGCCGCCCTGGAAAGTCGTGACAGACTCGACCAATTCCCCTCTAGAGGACCGCTCGCGAAGCAACCCGGGCACGATTTCGTCCGGGCTCTTGGGGGCGGTTCGCGCCAACGCGGCCGA
>JANLFZ010000197.1:8779-10057 GCA_024653385.1 Thermoguttaceae bacterium
GCCCGGATGACCGGCGTGTTCGCGCCTCTGGTGTACTACTGGTGTTTGCGTGCCGGGTTGCAGCCTGCCGATGCCGAGGATGTGGTTCAAGAGGTTTTTCGCACGGTTGCCCGGCGCATTGCCGACTTCCGGAGGAACGGCCATTGCGGGGCCTTTCGGGCGTGGTTGCGCACGATCACCCGGCACAAAATCGGCGACTTCGTGCGGTCGCAACGGCGTCGTGGCGAGTGTCTGCGAGACCCCACCGACGAGCGGCTCTGGGCCGACGACCCCCCGGACAGCCAATCAACCGGTCTCGACGCCGAATTGCCGATGCCGGAGGAAACGAGGCTTCTGTATTCCAGCGTGCTGGCCGTGGTCCAAGGCGAGTTCGAAGAGAAGACGTGGCGTGCGTTCTACCGGGTGGTGGTCGACGAGGTTCCGCCGAAATCGGTTGCCGAGGAACTCGGCATGTCGGTCAACTCGGTCTATCTTGCCAAGGCCCGTGTACTACGCCGCGTCCGTGACGAACTGAGCGACGCCCTGTAGGTCGCCGTATGGCATCCGACGCTCCTGCGAGTCTATCGAGAACGTGCCCTTCCCGCGAGGAACTGGCCCATTTCGCCGTGGGCAAGCTGCCGTCGCCTGCGGCCGAGGCAATTGCCGGACATCTGGAGGTCTGCGAGGTCTGCGCGGAAATCGTCGTCGGCTTGGATCGGGCGACGGACACCCTGGTGGACCAACTGCGAGATTCGGTCCGCAACCCGGTTCTCCCGTGCGAGGAACGCGCGAGGGTCGTTGACCGGGCTTGCGCGGCGGGAGAGTGGGAGCGGTCTTGCGTGGCGCCCTCGTCCTGGGACGGCAACCCCGGCGGCGTGCGCTGCCCGCACTGCCACGCGCGCACCGAGGTGGCTTCGGGCGCACCCGGGGAACCGACGACCTGCCGGGCCTGCGGCGGGACCTTTGCGCTGGCGCCGGACGCGCCCCGCGTGCCGCACGACGTCGGGCATTTCGAGCTATTGGAGTTCAAGGGACAGGGCACGTTCGGCGCGGTCTGGAAGGCACGCGACCACCGGCTTGGCCGCGTGGTCGCCCTGAAGCTCGCGCGGCACCATCGCTCCCATGATGTCGAGCCGTTGTTGCACGAGGCGCGTGCGGCCGCGCAGATCCAGCACCCGAATGTCGTTCGGGTTCACGAAGTCGGGTGCGACAGCGGAACGTGCTACATCGTCAGCGATTACGTCGAGGGATCGAGCTTGGAGGAGCGTCTTGGCGGGCAACCGATCGCGCCGGGCGAAG
>JANLFZ010000197.1:10067-10830 GCA_024653385.1 Thermoguttaceae bacterium
CTTCCTGCATGTGCCCCTGACCTATTTTACCGATGAAAGCCTGCTCTCGCATTCGGAGAAAGAGCGGCAGATGTTGGAACTGCTGGAGCAGATGCAGGCCGACGTGCGGGAATTTGTCCTCAAGCCGGCCAACGTGTTGGTCGACCGGACCGGCCGGCCGCATATCAGCGACTTTGGGTTGGCCAAGCACGAACTCGACAACGTCACCGTCACGGTCGAGGGCCGGATTCTCGGCACGCCGGCCTACATGCCGCCGGAACAGGCCCGGGGCCAGGGACGCCAGGCCGACGCGCGGAGCGACGTGTATTCGTTGGGCGTGATCTTGTACGAGATGCTCACGGGACGACCGCCCTTTCATGGCGACTTGCATGTATTGGTGTCGCAGATCCTGTTCGACGATCCTGTGCCGCCATCGAGGCTTGTCACCGCCATACCGCGCGATCTCGAGACGATCTGCCTGAAGTGCCTCGAGAAGCAGCCGGCCCGGCGATACCAGTCGGCGGCCGAGTTGGCCGACGACTTGCGACGCTTTCTGCGGGGCGAGCCGATCCGGGCGCGGCGCCTGGGCCGTGCCGCCCGCCTCGTGCGCTGGTGCCGGCGCCGGCCGGTCGTCACGGCCTGCGTGGTGCTTTCCCTCGCCCTGGCAGTCACGATCGCGACCGGGCTGATGGTGGGTTACTGGCACACCGCCACGTCGCTCGAAAAGGCCGAGCATGCCTTGTACTTTCACCGGATCTCGGCCGCACACCAGTTCTGGCTCGAC
>JANLFZ010000198.1:0-4866 GCA_024653385.1 Thermoguttaceae bacterium
AGGCCGTGCCGCCGTTGGCACGGCCTAGCCGCTGTCCGTCGGCTGCGAATCGCTACCGCTACGAACGTGCATGAACCGGTCGAGAATGCCGTTGACGAACTGAGCCGAGTGCGCAGCCCCGTACCGCTTGACCAACTCGATCGCTTCGTCGACGGCCACGCGACTCGGGGTGTCGGAGTAGAGGATTTCGTACGCGCCTAGTCGAAGCACGTTCCGATCGACCGGCGCCATCCGCGACAGGCTCCAGTTGGTTGCCGTCTGTTCGATCAAGCGATCGATCTCCTCGCGATGGCGGCGCACCCCGGCCACCAATTGCCGCGCGAACTCGACCAGTTCGGGCGTGCGGAGGCGCCGCCGGATGAACTCCTCGCCAATCGAAGGGCTCACGCGAGGATTCAAGTCGTCTTCGAAGAGCACCTGGAGGGCGACCTCGCGGGCTCGGCTGCGACGGGTCATGGGACGGTCGCCTCCGAAGAGGGCAACTTGGCCAAGAGGTCCACCATCTCCAACGCCGCCAAGGCGCACTCGATTCCCTTGTTGCCGATCCGGCTCCCCGGTTGATCCTTCCCGCGGGTGCCGGCGTCTCCCCCAGATCGTGCCATCGCTTGCTCCAGCGTGTTGCACGTCAAGATACCGAAGAGAACAGGAATGCCGTGTCGCACCCCCATTTCGGCTAGCGCCATGCTCACGGCCCGGTTGATGTGCTGGTCGTGAGTGGTCTCGCCCCGGATCACCGCTCCCAGACAGAGCACGGCTTGGTAACGTCGGCTGGCAAGCATGCGCTCCGCCACGGTGGGGATTTCAAATGCCCCCGGGGTCCAGGCGACGTCGATGTTCTCGTCAGAAACTCCATGTGCACAAAGAGTTTTGACCGCTCCCTCGAGCAGGCCTCGGGTCACCGACTCGTTGAACCGCGAGACGACAATGGCAAAGCGACCCGGCGCGCGGGTGGGCTTTCCTTCGTAGACGTTTGGCACAAGGCAACCTGTTGGCTAAACCGCGTGGTGGTGGCGACTGACGGATTATACAGCAATTCCTGACTCAGTGACCTTCCTTCCGGCACTTTGCTTTCCGAACGACCGTTGGCGCCACGGACCAGCGATATTCAGGAAGTGTCCGAAAACTTGCACCGCTGGGGCAAGACGATACACTGAAGCGACCAAAGCGCCGGCGGTCTGAGGCGGACCGCGGGCCGGCCGCTTGCCCCTTGGAGCCGCACCCCTTGGCAACTCTGGAGTTTCAACTCGGGGTCAAGACCGATCCGGTCGAGTATCGGTATTCCTACGAATGGTTGTTTCGGTTGTTGGCCGAAGAGGGGATTCACTGCGTCCAGTTGGGCAGTTTCTTTGAGATCTACCAGCTTCCCGACGAGTACTTCCTCGGTCTGCGCCGGCAGGCGGAGGATTTTGGCATTCGCATAGCTAGTGTCTTCACGGCTCATCGCGAGCTGGGGGGATTCTTCGCGGACGATCCCGCTTGGGAGGCCGTGGCCCTGCGCAATTACCGGCGGCTGATCGAGGTGGGGGCGCTGGTGGGAGCGCAGTCGGTGGGGTCGAATCCCGGGGCGGTCTATCGCGACCGGATGGGCACCAAGCCCCGCGGCATCGCGCGTTATTTGGGGCACATGAAGGAACTGATGCGGTACGCCCACGAACACGGCGTGCCGTGGCTGACGATCGAGCCCATGTCGTGCCTGGCCGAGCCGCCGACCCTGCCCGACGAAATCGCCCACATGGCCGACGCGTTGGACGAACACCATCGCCGCAACCCGGCCACGGCCCGGGTGGGGTTCTGCGCCGACATCTCGCATGGGTATGCCGACCGGTCGGGCAGCGTGCGCTGGGACCACCTGGAGTTGCTGGCCGCGACGCTTCCGCACCTGTACGAGATCCACCTCAAAAACACCGACGCCAAGTACTGCTCGACCTTCGGCTTCGGTCCGGCCGAGAGGGATCGGGGCATCGTGCGGATCGAGCCGATCCGGCAGATGATCCAAGCCAACGCGGCGAAGTTGCCTGGGGAATGCCTGGTGGGCTACCTGGAAATCGGCGGACCGAAACTCGGCCGCGACTACTCCGATCCGTGCCTCGAGGAGCAGCTTCGAGCGTCGCTGGCTTATCTCAAAGAGGCGTGGCTTGGCGGTTCGTCGCAGACATGCGCGTGCGACAGCCCGGCGCCTTCTCTGACCGGCGTGGCCAGGCCATGCAAGACGGTCCGCGTGTCGCCCTCGTTGATGTGCGCCGATCTGTTCCACTTGGAGCACGGCGTGCGGCAACTCGAGGCCGCCGGGGCCGACATGCTTCACCTGGACCTGGCCGACGGGCACTTCGTGCCCAACCTGCTCTTGGGACTCGACGTAGTGCGGCAACTGCGCCCCAAGACAGGTCTGCCGCTCGATGTCCACCTGATGGTCGACAACCCGGACGTTTACCTCGAACCGCTGGCCGAGATCGGCGCCGATTGGGTGGCGGTCCACGCCGAGGCATGCCGGCACCTCGACCGCACGCTCGCCGAGATCGCTCGCCGGGGGATGAAACCGGGCGTGGCCTTGAACCCGGCCACCCCGCTGGAAGCGATCGCTTACGTCCTGGAGCGCCTCGGGTACGTGCTCTTGATGACGGTCAACCCGGGCTTCGCGGGACAAACGCTGGCCGCCGGCGCGCTTCGCAAGATCGCCGATTGCCGCCGGTGGCTGGACGACCGGCACGTGGACGTGCCGATCATGGTCGATGGGAATGTGAGCTTCGAGAACATTCCGGCCATGGTGGCCGCGGGGGCCGACATCCTTGTGGCCGGCACGAGCAGTTGGTTCCACCGCGGCGGTACGCTCGAAGAGAACGTGCGCAAGACCCACGCTTCGATCGCCGCGGGTCTGGAGGCGCGAGCCAAGACCCAAGCGTAGGACGGCCTTTCCAGGCCGTCCCATCGCCGGGAGAGACGGCCTGAAAGGCCGTCCTACGAAAGCCGGCAGGAAGACAACCGGGTCCGAGTAACCGAAGATGACCCAGCCCACGATGAACGCTCTGGTGCTCCACGCGGTCGGGGACGCCCGATTCGAGCGGGTGCGCCGGCCCGTGCCGGCCCCCTGCGAGGTGCTCGTGCGCGTGGCGTTTTGCGGGGTGTGCGGTTCGGATATTCCGCGCACTTTCGTCAAGGGGACGTACCGCTTCCCCACGATCTGCGGTCACGAGTTCGCCGGCATAGTCGAGGAGTGCGGCCAGAGCGTCACCGAGTACCGGCCGGGCGACCGCGTCGTGGTGTTTCCGCTGTTGTGGTGCGGGCGGTGCGCGGCCTGCGAGCGGGGCGCGTTCGTGATGTGCTCCGATTATGATTACTACGGCTCGCGCCGCGACGGGGCCTTTGCCGAGTACGTGGCCGTGCCCACGCGGAACCTGCTCCGCGTGCCGGAGGGCGTCTCCCTGGAGGCCGCGTCGATGACCGAACCGGCCGCCGTCGCCCTGCACGCCTTGCGCCGGGCGGGCGGCGGGTTCATCGGCCAGACGGTCGTGATTTTCGGTGCGGGCCCCATCGGGCTCATGACCGCCCAGTGGGCCCGGATGATGGGCGCCGAGCAAGTCGTCCTCTTCGACCTCGTGCCCGAGAAACTGGCGATGGCCGCCCGGCTGGGCTTCCTCCTGGCCTTCGACCCGCGCGAAGGCGACCCGGTCGAAAAGGTCCGGCAGTTGACGGCCGGCCAGGGGGCCGAGGTGTGCGTCGAGGCGGCCGGCGTGCCGGCGACCATGCGCCAGGCGATTGGGGCGGCACGCACGGGCGGGCGCGTGGTGCTCTTGGGGAACCCCTCGGCCGACGTGACCCTGCCCGCCGCGCTGATCTCGCAGGCCATGCGACGCGAGTTGGATCTGTTGGGCACGTGGAACTCGACGTTCAGCCCAGCCGGCAACAACGACGACTGGCACGCGGTGCTCTCGGCCGTCGCCGCCGGCCGCCTGGACCTCGACGTGCTCGTGACCCATCGGGTGCCGCTGGAAAACGCCTTCGCCGCGCTCGCCATGATGCGCGACCAGACCGAGTTCTTTGCCAAGGTGTTGATCAAGCCGTGAAGTCCGTGGTGCGTTGTCCGTCGTCCGTCGCGGTTTCGTTGCCAGCCGACAACGGAGCGGGGGCCACGGACCATGGACAACTGACAACTGACCAGGGACCGATCCATGAAAGCCGCTGTCCTCGAAGCCCTTGAGAAACTGGTCGTCCAGGAAGTCCCCACGCCCGAGATCGACGACGATTCGGCCCTCTTGAAGGTCGAGTCGGTCGCGGTCTGCGGGTCCGACCTCCGCATCTACCACCACGGCAACCCGCGCGTCAAGCCGCCGGCGATTATCGGCCACGAGACGGCCGGCACGATTGTCAAGGCGGGCAAGAACGTGGTCCGGGTCAAGGAGGGCGATCGCGTGGCCGTGGGGGCCGACGTGCCCTGCGGCCAGTGCGCGTGGTGCCGCAACGGGGCGGGCAACAACTGCGCGATCAACTACGCCATCGGCTACCAGATCCCCGGCTCGTTCGCCCAGTACATGAAGCTCCCCCGCCTCGTGCTCGAGGAAGGCCCGGTCACTCGCTTCGGCCCCTCGCTCAGTTTCGACGTGGCCGCCCTGGCTGAACCCTTGGCCTGCGCGATCAACGGCTTGGAACTGGTCGGCATGTCGCTGGGCAAGTCGATCGCCATCTTGGGCATGGGCCCCATCGGCTGCATGATGATCGATTTGGCGCGGATCATGGGGGCCATCAAGGTCATCTGCGTCCAGCGCAGCCGCAAGCGCATGGAGATCGCCAAGACCTACGGAGCCGACGCCTACATCTATTCCGACGAGGAAGACGTGGTCGCCCGGTGCCGCGAGGAGACCGGCGGCGAGG
>JANLFZ010000198.1:4876-5851 GCA_024653385.1 Thermoguttaceae bacterium
ACGTGGTGATCACCTCGTGCGGTTCGGTCGAGGCCCACGAGCAGGCCATCGAGATGGTCGCCCATCGCGGCTATGTGAACCTCTTCGGCGGGCTGGGCAAGAATGTCCGGCCGATGTCGGTCTTGTCGAACGTGATCCACTACAAGGAGTGCTTCGTGACCGGCTCGCACGGCTGTGTGCCGCGGCACCACGAGCTGGCCGTGAAGTTGCTCGAACGGGGACTGGTCCGCGTCGAGCCGCTCATCACCCACCGCTTCCCCCTCGACCGCATCCACGATGCGTTCCAGACCATGGAAAGCAAGCAGGGGATGAAGGTGGTGGTCCATCCGCACGGATGAACCCGACCGCGTTCGCGCGTCACGGGCGGTCCCGGCGTTCCAGTTCCGCGCGAAGCGGAGCCGGTTCCGCCTTGCCTTGGCTCCGGGCGATTTCCAGGGTGGCCAGCAGGGCGTCGTGCTCGAACCGCAGCGAGGCGACGATCTCGTCAAGGCTCTCGACGAATTCGGTGAACGACGGCTTGCGTTCGGGCTGGGGATGTTGCCGCGATTGCTCGCGGTTTCCATGGACGCTGCACACGACCTGATCTCGGGGAGCGTCGTACGAGTACACGCCATGGTCGGGGCAGAAATAGCGCACCCCGTACTTCGACTCCGAAAGCCGCGGGATCTCGTCGATCGGCGTGCCGTAAAGCTTATGGAGATTGTAGATCGAGCTGATATTGCGGTGGCAGGCCACCCGGGCCTTCTCGGCCCAATAGAGCTGGAAGTCGTCGTAGACCCGGCCCAAGGCCTTGCGGTTCAGACGCAGCAGCATATGGGCCGCGACCGGCGTTTGGGTTTCCTTGGCCGCCGCGGCGTCGATCACCTCGCGGAGGATCTCGGGCTTGGTGGCCACGACCACCTGGTCGCCCACCAGTGCCGCGTGCAGCCGGAGCTTCACGGCATGGACCCGCACGCTGAACACGTCGAGGGCATG
>JANLFZ010000198.1:5861-10817 GCA_024653385.1 Thermoguttaceae bacterium
AGAGGGCATGCTGTTTGTAGTCGGGCAGGCGGTAGCCGTCGAAGTCGACGCTCACGCCCGCCGGCCGGCTTCCTTCGAGGAAAATCTGTCGCGAAAGTTGGTCGAGCAGGCGGGACGCGCTGTCGCGGTTGTCGACGTCGATCGTCACGTAGACCGGGAGCTTCACCGCCATGAGGACCAGGCTCACGCAGGCCTGCTGACCGAGCGTGGCCCGGCCGACCAGCGGCACATCCAGGGGTCGGAACTGGGTCGGATCGACCTCGAGGATCGACTGCCCATCGCAAAGATGCACGCCCACCTTGTCGCCGACCCAACTCAGGTCGGTCAGGGTCGGATCGGCGCGCAGGGCCTCGGCCACGCCGGGCAGGCCGCGCAGGGCCTGGGCGATGCCCTGCCGGCCGGGCACGAACACCAGCGACATCAGCGCCGAGGGGGCCAGGCGCGCCGTGCCGATGGGTCGCGGGGTCTTGTCGACCATCCGACGCAGGTCCTCGTAGAGGCTCCCGTTGGCGAATGGCAACACGCAGGTCTCGAGCTTCAGCCGGGGCCCCACGGCGATCCGCACCGCGATGGGATCGAACACGCCCTGCCAGAACGCCTGGTAGCGCTGTTTGTAGCGCTCGTACTCGGCGGCCTCGTCCTGCGAGACGTTGAGCACCGAAAGCTCGACGTTCGGCGTCAGGTACTTCAGCCGGTTGTGGAGCGAGCAGGTGCAAGTGTCGCGCGCGGCGTCGAAGGCGTAGGCCCCGCCGTGCGGGCAGACGATCTTGGCGGGATCGACGAACCGCCCCTCGATCAGCTCGCCGAGCGACTTGGGCGACCGGCCGTACTCCAGCCGGTAGAAGAGCGAGGCATTGTTGAGCATCACGAGGTTGTTGAAGCACTCCAGCCGCCGTTTCTCGGAGATCTTCGCCGCCGGGCCGACGAGTCGCTGGATCGTCGCCTCGGAGGCGAAGAAATAGCCCGAATCGGCCGCGGGCGACGGCGGAAGGATGGTCGTCACGTAACGATAGTCCAACGCGTCGAAGAGACTCGGCGTCATGCCCGTCGCCGTATCGATCACCCGGCGCACCGCCCGGTGGGAATTCGAGTAGACCACGTACTCGCCGTGCTCGACGACGAACGAGCTGACGATTCGGTCGGCCGTGTAGTGGGCGGCGACCTTGTGGCCCCGGTAATTGAACTCGGCGGCCACCAGGTCGGGATGAGCCTTGCGCGCCTCGTCGAGCCACGCGGCGGCGGCCTTGCGGAACACCTCGGGCTGCTTCAGCCGCAGGATCACCGTCACGTCGGTTCCCTCGAGCACGAAGGGGTCGGCCCCGGTGACGGCCAATTCGCTTGCGACCGCGTCGCCGAAGAGCCTTGTCAAGGGGCCGCGGCGCAGGCACAACTGCTCTTCAAGCTTCGTCTCCAGGCGCTGCTCCTTCGCCCGGACCGTCGCCAAGCGCAGCACGCTGTCGCCCCAGCGCGACGCGAGGTCCAATAGTTCGCCGAGCGTCTGCATCGAGTTGCACTGGAGCATGTACTGGTCGGCAGGCACGAGCCGGGCGATCTCATGCACTTTGGGTTCGATCTTCTCCTTGGTCCGCTTCTGCTCGAGGAGTTGCTCGTAGGGCAAGGACCGAAGCTCCGGCGGCTTGAGCGTGCTCACGTGCACATTCAAATCGCCCGCCCGGCCCCGCGTGCTCAGCGCCTGGCGCTGGAGCGATTCCTGAATCGCCAGCGACCCCGTGAATACCTGGTACAGGTCGGTCTCCAGCTCTTTGCGGTCGGGGGCCGTCTTGGGGATCGGCGGCGGCTTCACCCCGTACCGGGCCTCGGATTGGAGAAGGCAATACTGGAAGAACGACTCCTCGGGGTAATACCGCAACAGCCCGGCAAAGTGCAGGTTCTGCTGGTTTGCCCAATCGAGGAAGATCTGCCTCGACCCGACCGGCTCCTGGGGCACGGGCACCTCGATCTCGCCCTGGCGGACCTGCACCTGGCGCGTGCCGTCGGGCTTTTCCGAGACGATCTCGTAGGACAGGCGCAGCCGGGCCTTCCCTTGGCCGCGAAGCCGGCCGTAGAACTCGGCGTGCTTCTGTTTGAACGTCGTCTCTTTCGGATAGACCAGGTAGGCGTTGGCGTCGAGGGGCTCCAGGCGCAAGTAGTTGCTCTTTTCGAACTCCTCGGCCAAGAAGGGCTGCTCGAGGCGGACGACGAAGACGCGCACCTCTTCTTCGTCTTTGGGCCGATAGACTTCGACCTTGTGATGGAACGGCAGGGCGTCGGCCGCGCCGGCCGCCGAGGCCGCGGCAACGGCCCCCACCACCAGAAGGGTCGAGGCAGACAATCGCATGGGGTTGACTCCTTTGTGGCCGAGGGATTCTCAAGCGGGTTTGCCCGCCTGCCGGGGACGTGGCAGACGGCCATCCCGCGAAGGAGGACCGCCCATGAAGGCGACATCCGCGCCGAAATATCACGCCGTGTGCCCGGTTTGGGACCGTGGCATCGTGGCGCGGGCCGGAATGGTCGTGTGCCTCGGTCCCCTGGGTAGCCGACAAGGCGACCGGTCCGCAATTCTCCCCAAGCTACTTTCCTGGTGGATGTTTGAGCCATCGGCTCAAGAACCGCAGCCCGCTTTCGACATGCGTCTCGTGGCCACCGTCGCGGAGGTCCAGTTCGATGCGGTCCTCGATGCCCAGCTTGCGATAGTGTTCCTTGGCCGCCTCGAACTCCTCGACGACCATCGGCCACCAAGCGATGCCGTCCTTCTTGCCGGTCTGGATCATCAAGGGCCGCGGGCAGATGAGCGACACCACGTCGGCATCGGAGTAGGCCGTGAGCCAGCCGTCGAAAAAGGCGTGCTCTTCTTTGGTTTCGAGGAAGCAACTGTAGCGCTTATCGGGAATGACCATCTTGTTGCGGCGGTGGTTGAACCATCCGGCGACCACGGCCACCTGGATGCGGGGTTCCAAGGGGGTCCAGAACATGGTGGCCAGGCCGCCCAGCGAAAGCCCCCACATGCCCACCCGCTTGCCATCCACCCGGGGGTCGGCGAGGGCCTCGTCGAGCAGGCGTTGCATGCGCACCAACTCGATGCCCGGCAGACTGAGGTCGGCCAGCCTGCACAAGCGTTCGATGCGGTTGCGCCGCTCGACCGAACGCAGATTCATGGGGGCCAGCACGGCAAAGCCCGCCTTGAGCAATTCGCGGGCGTAAGCGTGGTACGCCCCGCCCTCGTCCATCAGGCCGAAGTTCCGCTCGGGAAAGCTACCGATTCCGTGCTGGACGATGACCAGAGGCGCGGGCCGGTCCGGCGTCGCGCCGTCGGGCACGACGAAGATCCCCTCCGAGGTCAAGCTGCCCAGGGGAATCTTGATCCACTCGGCTTTCAGATCGGCCAGCGGCGCGTGCGGGCTTCGCTCGACCGGGCCGGTCTTCTGAAGTGCGGGCGGCTTGACCACCTGTCGCCATCCGGCGCGATTGGGCTCTACGCTCTTGACGAACGCCTCGACACTCGAGTAATCGCGTTTCCACGCTGCCGAGGCCCGCTCGGCATACTGATCGACAAGGTAGTCGCGCAGCCACGCCTCCAACTGGCCCGCGTACTGGGCATTGCGGCGATCTTCCATTTCCGGTAGGCCCGAAGGCGTCGCCGCCTGTTCCGCGGCACCTCCGACCAGCGGCGAGAGAAACGAGAGGATCAGTGCGGCTCGCAGACGACCGGCGGCGGACATGGGCGCAACCTCCTCGATGGGGGCGATGGACCTTCCCTAGCGCCCGATGGTAACCGTCCGGCGACCCCCGAACAAGCGGGCCGCGCCGAGCCGGTACAACCAGTCGGGCAACCCGCTTGGAGCCCAAGGGTCCGTCGCGCGGCCGGACGGCCGGATGCCCTCGTCAATCGATCAGACCGTGGAATGTGTCGGTCGACAAACGTCGCTGGGCGGCCTGCCCCAATTCGTCCTGGGTGCGGCGCCGACCCACCGCGTGCCACGGGCTGACGCCCTTGAGTTCGGGCATAATCTCAACGAGCTGCTCGACGAGCATCTGCGCCATGCGGCGGATCGAGGGCTGCTGAGTCCGTTCGAGAATCGCCGCGGCTGTCTTCATCAGGCGGACCATCCGGGCTCGCTGCATCACCGGCGGCGAAAGCGGCTCGTCGGTATCCACCAGCAGCTCCGAGAGGGGCGAATCCAACACGCGCTGCCATGCATAGAGGGTGCTCAGCGGCAAGTCCGTGGTGGGTTGCTCCTGGTACTTGACCGTGGCGACGTCGATGTTCAACCGCCGTGCCACGGTGCGCCGAGTGATCCCCTGAAGCCGGCGGACCTCGGCTAACCTGTGCAAGGGGCGACCGGCGGCGGGTGCGGACAGGGACGCGGCCTGCGCAACCGCCGGTGGGTGAACCCCAACATTCAAAGAATCCATGAAACGTGCCTCCTAGCGTGCGGCCGCGCGGGCGCCAACCAGCAGCGTGCAGACTGCGAAGTACGATCGCCCTGCCGCGCGACGCCAAAGCGCCGCCGCCTCGGATTCCTTGCCCGCAAGAGAACGTCCACCGCCCCCGAGCTGGAGCCCGATCCACCCATCAGCCGAGCGTGCGGAAGAAAACGGCACAAGCTGGATGATGCAAGACGAGATGATAGCGACTTGCGCGCTCGATTGGCCGACAGGACAGGCTCACCGCCCGAATTCAGACGTCTCCTCTTGCCGACCGGAACCGGGATCCGCGGCGTACTTGCCCTTGGTGTCGATCAACCGTGGTTGAGCCGACCCGCGATAGTGAGCCTCGCGATGGCCAATGGGAAAAGCGGTGCCACGCGGGCTTCCTTCTAATGATAAGCCCGCCTCCCCCGATGGACAAGTGGGGGCGACAAGCCCTTTTCGCAGATCAATCGTCCGGCGTGGTCTCGGTCAGCCGGGCGAGATAATTGGGACGCTTCGGGCGGTTCGTCCCGGCCGGGGCGAACC
>JANLFZ010000018.1:0-1382 GCA_024653385.1 Thermoguttaceae bacterium
GGCGCGTTCGAGGAAGCGGTCCGCTGCCTGCGCCGGGCCCTCCAGATCGACCCGAACATGCCCGACGCCCTTTTGTCGCTCAGCGAGGCGCTGGCCGGCTTGGACCGACTGGACGAGGCGCTCGATGCCTCGACCCGGCACGTGGAGCTGGCGCCGCGTTCGGTGGTGGGGTGGTTCCGGCGTGGCCAGATCCATTTTCGTCTCGAGCAGTACGACCAGGCCAAGCGCTGCCACGAGACGGCCCTGCGCCTGGACCCGGAGGCTCGGCCCGTGTATCACGCGCTGGCCCGCACCTGCGAGCGGCTTGGGCAGACTCAAGAGGCCGAGAAGCACCGGCAGGAGTTCGCGCGCCGCGAGGCCAAGTATCGCGCCGCGACCGACGGCTACCGGCGGCACGAGTACGACGATCTGGGATCGATGCGCGCCGGGCTTTCGGCCACGTATCTTGCCGTGGCGAAGGTCCACGCCGCGCACGAGGCGTGGGACGCTGCCGAGGCGCTCTGGCGCAAAGCGTGCGAGGCCAACCCGGGCGACGTCGAGCCGAGGCTGGTCCTCGCCTCGTTCTACGAAGGCCGCGGCCGGCTCGACGACGCCGTGCCCCTGGTCGAAGAAGCGGCGCGGCTGGAGCCGGGCCGATGGACGCACCACCTTCGAGCCGGGATGCTCCATGCGAGGCTCAAACGGGTCGAGGCCGCGGAGGCAGCCCTGCGCCGGGCGACCGAATTGGCGCCGGACCAGCCCGAAGCCCATGTGGCCCTGGCCCAAGTCTACGCCCTGGGAGGCCGCAACCTGCCGGCCGCAAGGAAGGAAGCCGAGACGGCCGTGCGCCTGGAGCCCACGGCGGCCCACTATTTCATCCTCGGCACGGTGTGCCAGCGCCAAGGCGATTTCGCGGCCGCGCTCGGCGCATTGGACCGGGCGAGGCAACTCGACCCGGGCAGTGTCGAGTACCGCGAGGCGTACGCGGCAGCGCGCAATCGCCAGCAGACTTCCCCGGGCGATCGCAGGTAAGGGCCATGCCGCGTCGAATGCGTTGGACACTCTTGGGCATGGCCGGATGCGGTGCGGTGGCATGCCTCGTGCTCTTGGCGATGCTTCCCTCGTGGCGCCGGCCGGCCGGTCCGATCGAGCTTCACGACGTCACCGCGCGAACCGGCATCGGCTTCCGGCACACCGACGGCAGCAGCGGCCGGCGCTACGTCGTCGAGACCGTCTCGGCCGGGCTGGCCACGTTCGACTACGACGGCGACGGACTGATCGACATCTACTTCGTCAACGGCGCCCCGCTGGAGGGCACCCCGCGCGATGGGCCCCCGCCGCGCAACGCCCTCTACCGCAACCTCGGCAACTTTCGGTTCGAGGATGTGACGGACCAGGCGGGG
>JANLFZ010000018.1:1392-5243 GCA_024653385.1 Thermoguttaceae bacterium
CCGGCAGCGGCAACGTCGGCGCCGGGGCCTGTTTTCTCGATAGCGACAACGACGGCGATCTCGACCTCTACGTGGCCAATTACCTCAAGTTCGACTACCGGACGCATCCGCAACGGACCGCGGCGGGCCATCCGGTCTATCCCAGCCCCATGGATTTCCTGCCCGAGCCCGACATCCTTTATCGCAACGACGGCCAGGGCGCCTTCACCGACATCACGCGCCAGGCCGGCATCGTCGACGAGCGCGGCACCGGCATGGGGATCGTCGCCGCGGATTACGACAACGACGGCGATACCGACCTGTTCGTGCTCAACGACGTGGCCGGCAACTACTTGTTCCGGAACGACGGGACCGGCCACTTCGAGGAGGCGGGGCTGCGAGCCGGCTTCTCGTACAACCTTGACGGCCGAGCGCTGGGCAGCATGGGCATCGACTGCGCCGACTACGACAACGACGGCTGGCTCGATTTCTTCCAGACCTCGTACCAGAAGGAACCCCCGGTTCTCTTTCGCAACCTCGGCCACGGCGTCCTGGAGGACGTCACGGTGCGGGCCGGGGCACACGCGGGCTCGGTCAACAACGTGAAGTGGGGTTGCGGCTTCGTCGACTTCGACAACGACGGATACCGCGACCTGTACGTGGCCCTGGGGCACCTCCAGGACAACATCGAACGGTTCGACAGCTCGTCCTCCTACGAGGCCCGAAGCGTGCTCTTGTGGAACCGCGGCGACGGGAAGTTCCTCGACGTTTCGGACCGCTCCGGCGACGGGCTGCGCCTGAAGCGAAGTGCCCGGGGCGCTGCCTTCGACGACCTGGACAACGACGGGCGCGTGGACGTCGTCGTGCTCAACTCGCGGCGCGAGCCCACGGTGCTCTCGAACCAGTCGCCGGGCGACTCGCACTGGTTGCAAGTGGAGCTTCAAGGCGTCCGCTGCAACCGCGACGCGGTCGGGGCCAAGGTGAAGGTCGTCGCGGGCGACCTGACGCTATTCGACGAAAAGCACAGCGGGCGCGGATACCAAAGCCATTTCGGCAGCCGGTTGCACTTCGGGCTGGGACCCCGCCGACGCGTCGATCGGATCGAGGTGCGCTGGCCCGGCGGCGGAGAGGATGTCGTCGAGAACGTCGAGGCCGACCAGCGCCTCGTCGTGCGCCAGGGAGCGACGCGGCCCTGATGGTCTTGCCCGGATCTGGTCGCGCGACGCCCCAGGGGCGGGCGATGTCGAAAGGCGCCGGTCCGCGGTGGGGTGCTTGTCGGTGCCGGCTGTAGGGAATGCAGGCGTTCTTCGGGCCATGCGCGGCGGATGGGGCGATCCCCCCTTCGGGAAGAGGAACTTGCTCCTCTCGTTCTGGATTCCGCCCGACGATTGACCTAGTTTTCATTGGGGTCCCCGGAGGCCCCCTCTTTTCCCCAGACGAACGAAACGAGCAAGGGGTGGACATGCCGTACACGCGGTTTTCCACGAGCGAGTTGGGCCGGCTGGCACGGTGGCTTTGCCGGACCGAAGTGGTTCTGACGGCCCTGGTCCTCTTGTTGATCGCGATGTTCCACGGCTCGGCCCGGGAAGACCGGCTGCTGCTGAACCTCTACTACATCGCGATCGCGGGGGCCGCGTATGCCCTGACCAAGCGGCGGGCGCTGGCCATGACGGTGTTGATCGTCTTCGTGGCCGCCGGCACCACGCTCGCGCAGGTCTATCTGAACGCCCCGGCCGAGGTCCGCGATCCGCATCTCGGGCCGGTGTTCGACCTGGTCACTTGGTCGGCGCTGTTGTTCATCGGGTGGCGCCTGGGAGTCGAGGCGTACCGCTTCCAGTGCGAGGAGCGGCGCCTGGCCGTGCAGCGGGAAATCGAGGAGCGGGCGCTGGCCACGCGGGCCGCCGCCCTGGCCAGCACCTCGCACGAAGTGCGCCAGCCCCTTTCCGGAATCCTGGCGATCACCGAGACGCTGCTCGACGAGACCGCCGGTCCGCTGACCGAGGTGCAGCGCGATTTCATCAAGGACGTGGACGAGTGCGCCAAGCACCTGATGGCCCTGGTGAACGACATTCTCGACTACGCCAAGGCCGAGGCGGGCAAGATCACGCTGTCGCCGGAGATCGTCGCGCTTTCGGAGCTGGTCCAGCAGTGCGTCCACATGATCGAGCCGCGCGCGGCCAAGAACGAGGTCTCGATTTCCGCCCAAGTCGACGCCGAGGCCAAGGAGATCGTGGCCGATCCGCTGCGGCTCAAACAGATCCTGCTGAATCTGCTGACCAACGCGGTGAAGTTCAGCGACGCCGGCGGGAGCGTGCGGGTGCAGGTGCGCGCCGACGGCGAGGACGTGATGATTGCCGTGCGCGACACGGGGCGCGGCATGACCGCGGAGCAGATGAGCCACCTGTTCGACCCCTACTACCAGGCGACGCACGGCGACGGCGGCATCGGCACCGGCCTGGGATTGTCGATCGTCAAGCACCTCGTGCAGCTCCACGGCGGCTCGATCGACGTGCAGAGCGTGCCCGAGGCGGGAAGCGTGTTCACGGTCCGATTGCGGCGCGACGGTCCTTTGCGGCCTGAGGCGACCGATACGGCACGGGGCCGGCGACGCGAGCGGGCCAAGGCCGAGCGCCAGGCTTCGCGCGAAACGGCCGTTGCGGGCGCGGTCTCGACCAAACCCTAGGATGGGTCTTTGCGAGGAGATGAGTATGCATTCCGACGAGAAAGCCTCCGCTTCCTCCTCAGCCGCCACGCTGGCGGCCCCCGGGGATAGCGATCCCGCGCGCCGCGGCTGGAGCGAGCCGTGCGCCACGATGGGCGAGATCGAGGAGGAAAAAGAGGTCACGCGTATGCTCGTGGCCGACGAGAACGCAACGGTCCGCAAGATTCTTCGCCACCTCTTCTCATCGTTGGGTTGGGACACGCTCGAGGCGCGCAACGGGGCCGAAGCCCTGGAAATCGCCCGGCGCCGTCCCCCACCGCACGCCATCATCGCCGACTTGAAGCTCGGCGAGATCGACGGCTACGAGCTGTGCCGGAGGATCAAGAGCGACAGCCAACTCCAGCTCATCCCCATCATCGTGACCGCGGCGATCGACAATCCGCAGGAAAAGCTCGACGCCCTGGAGGCCGGGGCGGACGACATCCTCACCAAGCCGTTGAACCGGGCCGAGTTGACGGTGCGGCTTAGGTCCCTGTTGCGCATCCACCGCTTCAATCAGGAATTGATCGGCGCCGAAAGCGTGGCCTTGGCCCTGGCCCGCGCCGTGGCCGCCAAGGACGGCTACGCGCAAAGCCACCTCGAAAAGGTTGCCAGCTATGCGGTGATGCTGGGCACGGCCTTGGGCATGAGCGCGGCCGAACTGAAGGTGCTCAAGTACGGGGCCATTTTGCACAACGTGGGGAAGATCGCGATTCCCGACGCGGTGCTCGAGAAGACCGGGCCCTTGACGCCCCGCGAAATGGCCCTGTTCCAGCAGCATCCGCGCATCGGATGCGACATCTGCGCTCCGCTCAAGCCGCTCCGCCCGGTCCTGCCCATCATCCGGCATCATAAGGAGCACTGGGACGGGACGGGCTATCCCGACGGCCTCAAGGGCGACCAGATCCCGCTGGGGGCCCAGATCGTCGGCATCGTCGACGTGTACACGGCGCTGACGAGCAACCGGCCGTACCGCAAGGCGGTTCCCCACGCGGTGGCGGTCAAGACGTTGCGCGACCAGGCTGCCCAGGGGTGGTACCAGACGAAGCTGGTCGAGCAGTTCATCGCGTGTCTCGAGTCGTCTCACCACGAGACCGCCGCCCCGCCGGACGAGTCGATCGAACCCTGTTCATGCCAGGACGCCTGAACGCCCGCCCCAACGGCTTTAATA
>JANLFZ010000018.1:5253-7086 GCA_024653385.1 Thermoguttaceae bacterium
GGAACGCCGCCTTATGGAACCCGTCAAGCCGCGAGTACTCGCCGTGGATGATGAAGCGTCGCTGCGGCACGTCATCCGTTTCACGCTGGAATGCGCGGGGTATTCGGTGGCCATCGCGGCCGACGGCGCCGAGGCGTGGCAAATGCTCCAGACCGGCGCCTTCCACTGCGTGGTCACCGATTACCAGATGCCCAACATGACGGGGGAAGAACTCTGCCGGCGCATGCGCCAAGTCGATCGGCTGCGGAGCGTGCCGGTGGTCCTCTTGACGGGACGGGCATTCGACCTCGATCGGGACGCTCTGGTGGCCGAGGTGGGGATCCGCGAGTTCTTGCCCAAGCCCTTCAGCCCGCGAGCCCTCGTGGCGGCCGTGCGTTCGCTGTTGGAGGTCGGCACCCAGCCTGTCTGAGGGCGCTGTTGTGGTGCAAGCGCGGGCGAGCGAGGCTCCTGACGCGGGGCAGCCGGCTTGCTATACTGGGCGCTGATTCGCGACCGTCCTCCGCTGGACCCCTATCGCGCCCCCCATGGATGATCCGGCCCGCCTGCCGCCCGCTCCGGACGATCTGATCCACACCCTGCGTCTGGCCCTGGTTCCCGGCGTGGGGCCGAAGACTCGGCGCGCGCTTCTGGACCGCTTCGGTTCGGCCGAGGCGGTGCTTGGGGCGCCGCCCAGCCAACTTCGCGAGGTGGAGGGCGTCGGGCCGAAGCTGTCGGGCCGCATTGCCGGGGCGCGGCGCGAGATCGACGCGGAGACCGAGATCGCGCTTTGCCGCCGGCACGGCGTGCGGATCCTGACCGACGAGGATGCGGACTATCCGCCGTTGCTTCGCCAGGTGCCCGATCCGCCGGGCGTGCTGTTCGTGCGCGGGTCGCTCGAACGGCGCGACGAGATGGCCCTGGCCGTGGTCGGCACGCGCCACCCGACGCCGTACGGCTTGCGCCAGGCGGAGCGGCTGGCGGGGAGCCTGGCGCGGGCGGGGATGACGATCATCAGCGGGTTGGCCCGGGGCATCGACGCGGCCGCGCATCGCGGAGCGCTGGCGGCCGGCGGGCGGACCCTCGCGGTCCTCGGCAGCGGCGTGCTCCACATCTACCCGCCCGAACACCTCACCCTGGCCGACGAGGTGATCGCCCACGGGGCCTTGATCAGCGAATCGCCGCCGCGCAGCGAGCCGTTGGCCGGCACGTTCCCGCAGCGGAACCGCCTGATCAGCGGGATGGCGCTGGGGGTGCTGGTGGTCGAGGCGGGCCAGCACAGCGGGGCCTTGATCACGGCCCGGCATGCCACCGAGCAGGGCCGCGAGGTCTTCGCCGTGCCCGGCCGCGTCGACGACCGGTCGGCGCGGGGCTGCCACCGCTTGATCCGCGACGGGGCCAAGCTCGTCGAGACGGTCGACGATATCCTCGAGGAACTCGGGCCGCTGTACCAGGCCACGGTGCGCGACGACGGCCAGGTGGTCCGCCATCCCGCCGAACTGGTCCTCAACGACCTGGAACAGCAAGTGCTCGCCGCCGTCGGCACCGGCGCCACGCCGATCGACGAGATCGTCGCCCAGACGAGTCTTCCGGTGCCGCAAGTCCTCTCGACCCTCAGTGTGCTGGAGATGCGGCACGTGATCCGCCGGCTGAGCGGATCGAGCGTGGCTCGGGTGTGAGGCATGACGCCGTTTCGCCTTCAACTGCTCAAGTGGGTCGGCAACAAGCAGCGGTTCGCCCGGCAGATCGTGGCGCACTTCCCCGAGCGCTTCGGGGTCTATTTCGAGCCGTTCTTGGGAAGCGGCGCGGTGCTGGGCACGCTGGCGCCGGCTTGCGCGCGGGCCTCGGACGTCTTCG
>JANLFZ010000018.1:7096-19494 GCA_024653385.1 Thermoguttaceae bacterium
CCGCTCCCGGCGATGAATCGGACCTGATGGAAATCCTCTCCCTGTTCAAAGAGAAAAAAAACGGGGACGTGATCCGAAAAAATTGGCCCGGAAAAAAAGAACAAGCCGAGGCGGAACGGGAGCGATGGAACGAATTCGCGGTGACCGTCGCGGCCCCGCTGGTGGAAATCTGGCAGACGCTGCACGAGTCGCCGGAGACGCTCATCGAGTGGTACGCGATCCGCTGGCAGCGGGTGGCCTCCGGCGACAAGGTCGCCGAGTACGAGAAGATCAAGGCGTCGTACAACGCCCGGCCCAATGGGGCGGACCTCGTGTTCCTCTGCCGGGCGTGCTACGGCGGCGTGGTGCGGTTTCGGCAGGCCGATGGTTTCATGTCGACGCCCTGCGGAGCGCACCGGCCCATCGCCCCGGCCGCTTTCGCCCGGCGCGTGGCCGAATGGCGGCGGCGCACCGCCGGGGCGACCTTCGTGGTCGCCGACTTCGAAGAGGCAATGGACCGCGCGCGCGACGGCGACCTCGTGTACTGCGACCCCCCGTACGCCGACACGCAAAGCATCCTGTACGGGTCGCAGGCGTTCGATCTCGATCGGCTGCTGGCGGCCATCGACCGGTGCAAACGGCGCGGCGTGCGCGTGGCGATGAGCCTCGACGGGAGCAAGAAGTCGGGCCGAAAGGTGTGCGACGTGCCGATCCCCGCGGGCCTCTTTGCGCGCGAGGTGACGATCTCGTGCGGGCGGTCGATGCTCCGCCGCTTTCAGATGAACGGCCGCACGCTCGAGCGGGAACAGGTGGCCGACCGTTTGTTGCTGACCTATTGAGCAGCAGCCGTGCCCCCGCGCGTCTGGGCCGACGAACGCGGCCCCACGCAATCCACGGGCGGGCGGCCTGCCGACGAGGGGGGCCGAAAGGCGCGGATATAGGGCTCCGGCCGTCTGTGCTTGGGGATCGGAGGATCGCGACTGGATGCCGCACCCCGGAGGCGGGCTGCTCCGCTGGTCACTGTCCCCGGCCTGTGAAGGGTTACCTTTGCCGAAGTCCGGACGCCCCGGACGTGGTTGCCGCCTGCGAAGGGCACTTGGGCCACAAGCGGGGCAATCGGGAACTATACTTTTCCAAGACAGGCTTGGCTCATCGGGACGCGCCTGGCCTCGGTCGATCCCCGCACGGTGTCGCGCATGGACCTTCCCCAGACGCCGAGAATCGTCGTGTGTACTCCGCGTGTTGCGGTCGCGGAGGAGTTCGCGCGATGCCTGCCGGGCTTTGCGGTGGACCGGTTCGAGCCGGCCGGCGATCCCGCGGCCGGCCCGCCGGGTCGCGGCCCTTGCGCGCTGGTGGCGATCGACTTCGACGCGGCCTGGGACGCCGCGTCGATCGCCAATCGGTGGTGGGAGTCGGATCCGACAGTCGTCGTCGTGGGTTTCCGCAGCGACCGGGCGGCCTGGGAGGCGGTGGCCAGCCGCTTGGCGGCCGCGGACCGCTTGGTCTGCCTGGCCACCCCGTTCGTGGAGTGGGAGGTGCGACACGCCGTGGCCGCGGCGCTGGTTGTCCGCCAGAAAGACGAGCAACTGCGGCACATGGCGCGCCAGGTGACCGAGGCGCGCCGGGCCCTGGACCAGGCGCGCGAAGAGGCCGAGAACGCCCGGCGCACGCGACTGGAGTTCATCGCCAACGTCAACCACGAAATCCGCACGCCGATGAACGCGGTGCTGGGGTTCACGTCGCTCTTGCTGCGGGAGCCGTTGGAGCCGGAACACGCCGAAAAGGTGCGGATCGTGCACGAGGCGGACAACCTCCTGGATTTCTCGCAGCTTTGCCGCGGCCAGTTGCAGCTTGACCACATGCCCTTCGATCTCGACGAGGTGTTGGGCGACGTCTTGGAGACCGCCGGCCCGTGGGTCCGGGAGAAACGGCTCGGCCTGGAGTGCCACATCGAGCCGGCGGTACCGCGGGCTCTTCGCGGCGACGCGGCGCGCTTGCGCCAGGTGCTCTTGAGCCTGCTCGACAACGCGATTAAGTTCACCGAGCGCGGCGTGGTCCGCCTCCAGGTCCTGGTGGATGAACAGACCGCGGGCGTGGCGACGCTGCGCATGACCGTGGCCGACACGGGAGTGGGCGTCCCCTCGGACCGCGAGGACCGAATTCTCGATTGTTTCACCCAGGCCGACGGCTCGACGACCCGGCGGTTCGGCGGCATGGGGTTGGGCCTGTCGCTGGCCAAGCACCTGGTCGACCTGATGGGCGGCCAGTTGGGGTTCCGCAGCGCCAACGGCCGGGGCAGCAGCTTCTGGGTCGTCCTCCCGTTCCCCACGTGGCCCCCCCAGGACGCCGATGCCCCCAAGACTGCGGAGAAGCCTCGGGCCTTGCGCGTGGCCTCGGCCAGTTGCTCACGAGCGGACGCGGCCGGCGAGCCTGCCTCGGGACCGCGCCGGGTTCTGGTGGCCGACGACGACCGGATGAACCGGGCCCTCGTTGAACTGCTCCTGACCCGCGCCGGCTGCTTCGTCGATTTGGTGACCAACGGCCGGGAAGCGCTCGATGCCCTCGGCGTGAACCGCTACGACCTCTTGCTGATCGACGTGCACATGCCGCGGGTCGACGGGCTGGAGGCGATCCGGCGCATCCGGGAGGAGGAGGCATGCTCGGGGCATCGCCTGCGGATCGTGGCCACGACCGCCGACACGCTGCGCGAGACCCGCGACAAGTGCCTGGAGGCCGGCGCCGACGATTACCTCCCGATCCCCTTCACCCTGGAATCGCTGTTCCAGATGCTCCAGCGGAACCTGGCGGGGTGGACGGTCGACGGCGAGGGCCCCGTGGGCGATCCCGAGCCCGAGTCGGCCTCGCCGGAAGCTGTCTTGACCGAATGCGTCGAGTGCCTCGAAGGGGCGCTCGGACGGTACGAGTTCGACGACGTGGAACGCCGCGCCGAGACCCTGCGGCAACTGGCTGCCCAGGCCGGCTGGGAGGCGGGCGTGGACCACGCGTTGCGGGTTCAATTGGCCGCCCGCAACGGCGACCTGCCCCGCGCGGCGGCTGCCGCAGCCCGGCTCCGCCGCGAGTTCGAATTGCGCCGCGGCGAACTCGTCGCCTGCGGCGATCGCGTTTTTTCTAGCGCCCAAGCGGAGAAGGATCCATGAAGCGGTTCCTGATCGTAGACGACGACCCCGCCTGCCGCCGTTTGTTGAAGCACTATCTGGCCCCGTACGGGCGCTGCGACCTGGCCCATGACGGCCGGGAGGCCGTGGCCGCCTTCCGCATCGCCCTCGAGCAGGGCGAGCCCTACGACATGATCCTGCTCGACGTGATGATGCCGGAACTCGACGGGCACCACGTGCTCGATACGATTCGGGGCCTGGAGCACGCGCGGGGGATTGCGGGCACGGACCGCGTCAAGGTGCTGATGATCACGGCGGTCATCGACCCGAAACAGTGCGTCCAGGCCTTCCTCGAGGGCTGCGAGGCCTACCTGACCAAGCCGTTCACCGAGGAGGACCTGCTGGCCGAGATCCAATCGCTGCTGGGCGACCTGGCCCGGTCGTTGCCCGACCGCCACGCGTGCGCCTCGGGCTCGTCGCCGGCCGGCGCCCCGGGCTCGAGCGCCCGCTACCTGATCGTCGACGACGATCCGGTCTGCCGCGAGCTGCTCAAGGAGATCCTGTCGCACTACGGCCGGTGCGACGTGGCCTACGACGGCCGGGAGGCGGTCGACGCGGTACGCCTGGCGCTGGACGACGGCGCCCCGTACGACCTCGTGTGCCTCGACATCATGATGCCGGGGTCGAGCGGCCACGATGCGTTGCGTGCCATCCGCGCGGTCGAGCAGGAACGGGGCATCGGCGGCAGCGACGGCGTGAAGGTGATCATGACCACGGCGCTGCGCGACTCGAAACACTGCGTGCGCGCGTTCCGCGAAGGCTGCGAAAGCTACGTGACCAAGCCGATCCGCGAGGGCGATCTCCTTGCCCGCATGCGCGATCTCGGCCTGCTGCCGGTGAGTTGACACGGTTCCGTCACGCGGCGTATCTTGGGGGCGCTGCTTTGTCGTAACCGCTCACGGCGACTCTCCCGATTCTCGCGGCGAAGGAGCGCGAAAATCAGGCTGTCCCTTTCATAGGGTACCACTCCTCGCGCGGGTCGAGTACAATTGGAGTGGCGCGGGTTGGGTCTCGCGCTGGCTGTAGCTTGACCAATATGAACGAGGGGCTTCCGCCGACCATGAACGCGCTTACCCTGGAGATCCCCGGCGATGTTGCCGAGGCGCTTCGTCTGCCGCCCCAGGAAGTCGGACCGCGGCTGCGGCTCGAGTTGGCAGTAGGACTTTACTCCCAGCGCATCCTTGGGCTCGGCAAGGCAGCCGAGTTGGCAGGGCTGCCCGTGCTTCGCTTCGACGAGGAATTGAGCCGGCGTCGCATCGCCATGCACTACGACGAATCGGATCTCGCTCATGACACGGCTTATGGGCACGGCCGTCAGTGACACGTCGGTGCTCAACTACCTGGCTCGGCTGGGGAAGCTGGGCCTATTGCGAGGCCAGTTTTGCCGACTGATCGTGCCTAGAGCGGTTCTGGCCGAACTCGATGCGTGTGCCGACCTGCCGGGAACTACCCTGGTACGCGAGGCCGTCGCCGAGGGATGGATGGAGCTTGCCGCGCCCGAAAGCCAACCCCTGGTTATGTTGTTGAGGAGGAATCTGGGACTTGGCGAATCGCACGCCATTGCCTTAGCGGTCGAACGATCGGCGGACTTCGTGTTGCTTGATGAGCTGGAGGGTCGGCGCCACGCGGCGGCCATGGGAATTCCCGTGGTCGGCACGCTCGGCGTACTCTTGCGTGCCAAGCGCGACGGAAGCATATCGCAACTGGCCCCTCTCGTGCGCCGACTCGTTGAGGATTACGGTTTCCGTTTGGATGCGCCTCTTGTGGCGAAGACGCTGGAAGCGGCCGGCGAGACGCCGACCCAACCGGCTGAAGAATAGCGGTCGGGGAGCCAAGCCGCTTGCGGTCCCGTCTCGACCCGTCGGCGCGATGCTGCTTGTGCTTCGTTCAGGTCGCCGGGTAGAATCCAGCGCACGGCACGGGCAGCCCAGTCCCCTGAAGCCCGGCGAACGACTGACACATCACTCAATCGAAGACGCGCTTGGCCCCCGGCTAAGCACGTTCCTCACACGACCTTTGAGGAGGCTTCTGTGATCCGCCCCCTGCATCGCCTTCGACGATCTCACCCGGCGTGTCTCTTGATTCTGGCGGCTGCCATCGCCACGACAAGCGGCCGCGTCGCGGCCACGGCGCCCACGGCCGAGGAACTTGCCTTGGCCCGGCGCTTCGCGGCCGAGCGGCTCGCCGGCCGCGATCCGGCCGCCTTGCCGTTCTCGTTCGTCTACGGCGGCAAGCCGTCGGCCGAGTTGCTCGCGGCGTGGCAGCGGAGCGAGAAGACCGAGAAGCTCGACCCGGCCCGCACGAAGCGGACGATCGAGTTTGCCGACCCGCAGACCAGCCTGGTGCTTCGCTGCGAGGCGATCGAGTACCACGATTTCCCGACCGTCGAGTGGACGCTCTATTTCCGCAACACCGCGGAGAAGGAAACGCCGATCCTCGAGAACGTCCTGGCCCTCGATGCCGCCTGGCAGCGGCCCGGCGAGGCGGAGTTCGTCTTGCACGGCGCGGCGGGGTCCCAGGCGAACCGGTCGGACTATGGGCCCCGCGAAATCCCCTTGCCGCCCAAGGCGGTCCAGCGCTTCGGCGGCGCGGGCGGCCGGCCGACGAGCGTCGATTGGTCGTATTTCAATCTCCAGTGGGGCGACGCGGGGATGATCGTCGTGGTGGGCTGGCCGGGCCAGTGGGCCGCCGAGTTCGCCCGCGACGAGGGCCGGGGAATTCGCATCCGCGCGGGCCAGGAACTCGTCAAGACGAAGCTGTTGCCGGGCGAGGAGATCCGCTCGCCGTTGATGGTGCTCCAGTTCTGGCGGGGCGATCGGATTCGCTCGCAGAACGTCTGGCGCCGGTGGATGATGGCCCACAGCATGCCCAAGCCCGGCGGAAAGCTCCCCCCGCCGCAGTTCGTCGCCTCCAGCTCGCGGGCCTACGAGGAGATGATCAAGGCCAACGCCGACAACCAGATCATGCACATCGACCGGTATCTCGAGGAGGGCCTGAAGCTCGACTACTGGTGGATGGACGCCGGCTGGTACATCCAGCAGCAGGGCTGGCCGCAGGTGGGCACGTGGGAGGTCGATCCGAAGCGGTTCCACAAGGGGTTTCGCCCCATCAGCGACCACGCGCACGCCAAGGGAGTGAAGATCCTCGTGTGGTTCGAGCCCGAGCGGGTCATGCCGGGCACCTGGCTCTACGAGAACCATCCCGAGTGGCTGCTGAAACCCACGCGCCAGCCCCATCCGCTTGCCGGCATGCGTTCGTGGTCGTCGGCCGAATTGGGCGGCAGCGACCCGTGCGTCTCGCACAACGGGTCGTCGGAGGTCCGCGCGATGGCGAACATCCGCTGGGCGCCGGGCAGCCTGGCGTTCCATCCCGGGGCCAAGGGCGAGTACGCGGTGGTTCGCTTCACGGCGGCCGAAGCGGGCGAGCACGCCGTTCGTGCCGCGTTCCTCGGCATCGACGCCAGCCCCACGACGACCGATGTCCACGTGCTCGCCGGCGGCAAGCCCGTGTTCGAAGGATGGCTCAACCTCAAGGGACAGGGCAAGCAGGCGGTCTACGAGGGGAAGGTGGGGCTGGCCAAGGGCCAGTCGCTGGATTTCGTCGTGGGTTGGGGGAACGGCACCCACGTGTGCGACTCGACCGGCCTGGAGGTGCGCGTGACGGCGCCCTCGGGCCGGACGCACGACGCGGCCAAGGAGTTCCACGCCGAGAAGAACCCGGCGGGCCCGTGGAGCTACGGCTGGATGCCGGCCGGCCCCGCGCCCAACGCCGTTGCGCTGCGCCTGTTCGACCGGCCCGGTAAGCCGGGCGAGGACGGCGTGCGCCTGCTCGACCTGGGCAACCCGGCCGCCCGGCAGTGGCTGACCGATCACGTCGACCGGCTCTTGACCCGGGAAGGCATCGACCTGTACCGGCAGGACTTCAACATGGACCCGCTGGCGTTCTGGCGCGCGGCCGACGCCCCGGACCGCCAGGGCATCACCGAGAACAAGCACGTCATGGGCTACCTGGCCTACTGGGACGAATTGCGCCGGCGGCACCCCAACATGCTCATCGACTCGTGCGCCAGCGGCGGGCGGCGCAACGACCTCGAGACCATGCGCCGCGCCGTGCCCCTTTGGCGAAGCGACTACGCCTACGAGCCGATCGGGCACCAGTGCATGACCTACGGCATCTCGCTGTGGCTGCCGTATCACGGCACGGGCACGGTGGCCAGCGCCGCGGCCCCGTACTACGGCGGCGGATTCACCAAGGTCGAGCCCTACGCCTTCTGGAGCAATGCCGCGCCGAGCCTCGGCAGCGGCATCGACATCCGCGTGCGCGAGATCGACTACAACGCCTTGCGCCGGCTCTACGGGCAGTGGCGCGAGCTGAGCCGGTTCTACTACGGCGATTTCTACCCGCTGACCCCCTACAGCCAGGACAACCGCCAATGGATCGCCTGGCAGTTCCACGATCCCGAGCAAGGCGCCGGCGCCGTGCAGGCCTTCCGCCGCGCCGAAAGCCCGACCGACCGGATGCGCCTGGTGCTGCGCGACCTCGAGCCCGAGGCGAAGTACACGATCACCGTGTTCGACGGTCCGGGCCCGTTCGAATCGACGGGGCGCGAGTTGATGACGGCTGGATTGCCGATCGAACTCAAGGAGAAGCCGGCCGCGGCCGTGGTGGTGTACCGGAGGAAGCAGTAGCCGGTAGGGTGCGCGATTTGCACGCACGCGAATCCCGGCATCGCGCAACGGCGCGCCCCGCGGTATGGAGGTGGTGCGGAGCACGCACCCGACAAGCTCGACGGCCTTCCGGCGCCGCGAGGCGGACCCTACAATGGGGACGCCGGGCACAAGGGCTCGGGCTGGATAGGAGATGCCATGCGGACGTTTCTGGTCACCGGCGGAGCGGGATTCATCGGGTCGCACCTGGCCGAGGCCCTGGTGCGGCGCGGCGACAAGGTGCGCGTGATCGACAATCTCAGCACCGGCTTTTTGGCGAATCTCGACCCGATCTTCGACGCGATCGAGTTCATCGAGGGAGACATCACCGATCCGGACGCGGTGGCCGAGGCCGTCCGTGGCGTGGACTGCGTCTTCCACGAAGCCGCGCTGGCCTCCGTTCCCCGGAGCATGGAGCGGCCGTTGGACACGCACGCGGCCTGCGTGACCGGAACGATCACCCTGCTCGACGCGGCCCGGCGGGCCGGCGTCCGGCGCGTGGTCTACGCGGGTTCCAGCAGCGCGTATGGCGACCAGCCGGCCAGCTCGAAGCGCGAGACCGATCCGCCGATGCCCATCTCGCCCTACGGGGCGGCGAAACTCGCCGGCGAGTTCTATTGCCAGGCGTTCGCCGCCTCGTTCCCGATCGAGACCGTCACCCTACGCTACTTCAACGTGTTCGGGCCGCGCCAGGACCCCGGCAGCCCTTACGCGGCGGTCATTCCGCTCTTTATCACGGCGATCCTGGCGGGCCGCCAACCCGTCATCTACGGCGATGGGCGCCAATCGCGCGACTTCACCTACGTGGCCAACGTGGTCCACGCGAACCTCTTGGCGGCCGACGCTCCGGGGGTCTCGGGCCGGGTCTTCAATGTGGCCAACGGCCGCACGGTGACGCTCTTGGAACTGCTGGCCGCGCTCAACCGGCTCTTGGGGACCGACGTCGCTCCGATCCACGCCCCGCCCCGACCCGGCGACATCCGCGAGAGCATGGCCGACATCACCCTGGCGCGCAAGTACCTCGGCTACGAGCCCCAGGTCGATTTCCTCGATGGGTTGCGCCGCTCGATCGACGCCTACCGGGCAGCGGCCGGATTGCACAGATCGACCGCGGGCCAGCCCTCGTAGTGCGGCATGGCCCAAAGCCGCTCGGGGTTGCCCAGCGGCCGGTTGACCGTCACCGACGCCAGATCGACCCGCATGGCGAACTGGTGGACCGGCGACCGCACGTCGATGATCGTGGGAAAGAACGCGCCCGACAGCGGGTCGCGGCGAAAACGGCCCGACGAGGCGCTGGCCACCAACTGGCGACGGGAGTCGTAGATCCGCTGTTCCAGCACCCAGCCCCGAACCCCGTCGATCACCGTGACCTTCACCGCTGGCCCTTGCGGCGTCTCGGTCGTCGTGTGGATCTCGTACCGGCCGCCGGCCACGGGAATGGGGTTCGAATGGGGCAGGGCCGGATCGAGGTAGGTGATCCCGAACGCCTCGATCAGCCAATACGGGTCGATCGGCAATTGGCGGCGGACCGGGCTGGCCGCGAACTCGTCGTGGCGGCAGTAGTACAAGGCCGGCGGCTCGTTGCGCCGCACCCAAAACCAGAACCCCTCGTCGTTGCTGCCCAGGTCGACCTCCGGACCCGTGACCCCCGTACCGGCCACCAGACGGAACCGCCGCGGTCGCTCGAAGGCGATGCTGGCGCGCAGCGCCGGAAAACCCGTCCCGCTCAAGACCGCGTCGCTCGTCGAAAACCGCTCGATCTGACCCGCGTTCGCGTTGACCACCTCGATGACCTGCGCCAACGTGGGCGACGGCGGCAGCGCCGGCGGCAGATAGCTGTAATCGTCCGCGGGCGGACGAAGGAACGGACACTGGGCGCCCGAGAGACAGAATAGTCCCACAACCACCGCGAAGACCACCCGAGTTGGATAGGCTCTCATGCCTCGTGCTCGTCTGTCAGTGGGGGGCCGGTTTCCCTTGCGGCGCGCAGTTCGTCGGTAGGTTCCCTGCGCGGGTCGCGGCCATCCTCGACCTCGCCAAAGAGTAGCCTCGCGAGTTCATCCTGGAGGAGTTCGGTCCTGGACTGGTCGGGAACGACCACGGGGACCCGGTACGTGGCGTCCCGCCGCGGACAGAAAAGCACCAGGATCTCGCGGCCCAGGGCGTCGTGCTCCTGCTCCTCCAGCCGAAACACGCGACGCCGCAACAGCAACAGCGCCAAGAGATACCGGTAGTCGGCCCGATCGGACTGGCCCTCGAGACGCTCGAACACCTCGAGCATCAGGTCGTTGGGGGCTCGTTGAGGGCGATTGGCGTCGGGCAGGGGCACCTGGGTCTTCCACCACCCGATGGCTCCCTCGGGAGGCCCCTGCCAGGCTTCGCGGGAAAAGTCCAACCGTGCCAGTCCAGTGCCCTGTTCGAGCACGACCGAGAAGAACTCCTCGCCGGGCGCCAGGTCGCGCCCGGTCCGCGCACATTGCCGCGTACATCGCAGGACGTCGTAGTCCATGAACCTCCCCAGACGTGCAAGGGCGCAAGAGCGTACCCGAAACCCGCGTTTGGCTCAATACGCGGTGAAAAATCGGCGGTCGGTGCCCCCGGGACCAATGCCAACCCGTACCGGTCGCAGGCATCGCGGACAGCGGCCTTCGTAGGCATTGCCCGCCGCATTGACGTAAATCCTTGCATAGGCGCCACAACAGGCAAAGTGGATGCCCAGAAACCGCTCTCCAGCCCCCGAGGCACCCCCACGATCGACCGGGTTTGGTTCACTCGAAAGATCGAGATGCTCGCCAGCCATGGCCAGTCGTTGCTTCGGTTCGTCGCTTTCCAAGACCTTACGCCGAGCCACGGGCCGCGCCAGCAAGGTGGAACGGCGCGCCACTGTTTGTCAATCGGCGACAATTAGCTCCCTGGGTGAGCAGACGCAAGGCGAATTGGGAAAAAAGGGAGGTCGAGGCAAGCTCCGTTGAGCCGATCCTATCTTCGCGCGTTGTTCGCATCGGCCTAAAATAACTCGTTCTGCACCTCAGTGGTCTCAGTATAAGGAATTACCTTTGCTTCGTACTCATACGTGCGGCGAACTCCGGGCGGAACACGTGGGTCAACGCGTCACGCTCTGCGGTTGGGTGGACACGTATCGCGACCATGGGCGCACGCTCTTCCTCGATCTTCGGGATCGCTACGGCAAGACACAGATCGTGTTCGGGCCCGATAGCAGCGCCGCCAGCTTCGAGACCGCCAGCACGCTGCGACCTGAGTTTGTCGTCCAAGTGACGGGAACCGTTGCCCGCCGTCCGGAGGGGACCGTAAACCCCAAACTCCCGACGGGCGAGATCGAGGTCCGGGCCGAATCGGTCGAACTGCTCAACCGGAGCCTAGTCCCCCCGTTCTATCCCAGCCAAACCGGCAACGAGCTGCCGGGCGAAGACCTGCGCCTGAAATACCGCTATTTGGATCTGCGCCGTCCGGACATGCAACAAACGCTCCTCCTGCGGCACCGGATGATCAAGCTGATGCGCGATTACGCCGACGAGCTGGGCTTCCTCGAGGTCGAAACCCCCATGCTCGGTCGCAGCACGCCCGAGGGGGCCCGCGATTACCTGGTCCCCAGCCGTATCCAGCAAGGCTGCTTCTACGCCCTGCCGCAGTCGCCGCAGCTTTACAAGCAGATCCTCATGGTGGCCGGGTACGACCGGTACATCCAGGTGGCGAGGTGCTTTCGCGACGAGGATCTTCGGGCCGATCGCCAACCCGAGTTCACCCAGTTGGACTTGGAGATGTCGTTTGTCGGGATGGACGACGTCATGGGGGTCATCGAGGGGATGATGGCGCGATTGGCCAAGGAGATCCTCGGGCTGGAGCTGACGCTGCCGTTGCCGCGCATGACCTACGACGAGGCCATGGAGCGCTTTGGCCACGACGCCCCCGACTTGCGGTTCGGCATGGAGATCGTCGATCTGACCGATCTGGCCCGGGAGTGCGACTTCCGCGTGTTCCGTGCCGCGGCCGAGTCGGGCCAGCGCGTGCGAGGGCTCTGCGCCCCGGGGGCCGCCGGCCGCTACTCGCGCAAGGCCATCGACGAGCTGACCGCCTGGATCGTGCAGGACTTCGGGGCCAGGGGTCTGGCGTGGTTCAAGGTCGAGGAAGGCGGAACCCTCAGCGCGCCGATCGCCAAGAACTTCAGTGCCGAGATGCTTCGCCGCATCGGCCAACGGTTCGGGGCAGCTCCCGGCGATTTCCTGCTCATCGTGGCCGACAAGTTCGAGACCACGTGCAAGGCCCTCTACGGCCTGCGCAAGCGCTTGGGGGCCGAGCTGAAGCTCTACGATCCCTCGCAGATGCACTTCTCGTGGGTCGTCGAGTTCCCCATGTTCGCCTGGGTCGAGGCGGAAAACTGCTGGACCGCGATGCACCACCCCTTCACCGCGCCAAGGCCCCAGGACCGCGAACTCTTGAAGACCGACCCCGGCAAGTGCCGCGCCCAGGCGTACGATCTGGTGATCAACGGGTCCGAGGCCGGCGGAGGGACCATCCG
>JANLFZ010000018.1:19504-20691 GCA_024653385.1 Thermoguttaceae bacterium
ACGACCAGGGACTCCAGCAGGAGGTGTTTCGCCTGCTGGGGATCACCCCCGAGCAAGCCCGGGAGCGGTTCGGGTTCTTGTTGGACGCGCTCCAGTTCGGCGCGCCGCCCCACGGCGGCATCGCGCTGGGCATCGACCGCCTCGTGATGCTCTTCGGCGGACTGGAAAGCATCCGCGATTGCATCGCCTTCCCGAAGACCCAGCGGGCCACCGACCTGATGACCGGCGCGCCGGGCGAGGTCGATCCGGGGCAATTGAAGGAGTTGGGAATCCGCATCGCCAAGTGAGTTGCACGGCCCAAAGGGGACAGACGAAACGGAGGAATCGCAATGGTCCGACACGGGATATGCCTCGCGACGGCCGCGTTGGTGTTGGCGGTGGGGCTGATGGGCGCCGGCTGCCGAAAGATCGGCACGAGCGAATCCGGCAAACCGAAACCCCAACCGAAAATCTCGCTGGAAGTGCCCGAAAAGCCGTCGCCGGCCGAAGGCAAACCGGCCCAACCCGCCGCCGCGGCGCCGCCTCTCGTCGTGCCCAAGGTGGCCTTGACCGAACAACTCCTGGCCACCTGCAATGTCAAGGTGGGCGACGCGATGCCCGACGACGGCTCGCTCGAGGGCCTCGGGGCGAAGTCCCTGGCGGCGCGGTATGGGCAGAAGCTCACGGTGCTGCTGTTCTGGAACGACGAGAACCCGTACTCCGCCCAAGCGCTTCAGGAACTCGAGGACGACGTCGCCAAGCCTTTTGGCCCCAAGGGCGTGGCGGTCGTCGGCATTCATGTCAAGGGCTCGGCCGAAGCGGCCCGGAAGTCGGCGGAATCGGCCGGGGCCAAGTTCCCCCAGGCGATCGACCCGGCCGGCGCCTTCTTCGCCAAGGTGGCCACCACGGGGCTCCCGCGGGTCTATCTGCTCGACTCGGCCGGCAAGATCGTCTGGTTCGACGTGCAGTACCGAGAGAGCACGCGCCAGGACCTGCTCACCGCGATCAAGGCGGTGTTGGGCGAGCCGCCCAACCGCGCCGCGCCATGAACACGCTCCACATCGTGGGTCGCAAGAACCACGGCAAGACGACGCTGCTGGTCGCGTTGCTCGCGGAACTCACGGGGCGCGGTCTCCGGGTCGGGTCGATCAAGCACACCAGCCACCTCTACGATCTCGACGCGCCGGGCACCGACTCGTACCGCCACC
>JANLFZ010000018.1:20701-25182 GCA_024653385.1 Thermoguttaceae bacterium
GGTACGAGTCGGTGCCCGGCGCGTCCCGCCACCGCCAGGCCGGCGCCGCGCCGGCCGCGTTCGTCACCGGCGCCTTGATCGGCGTGGTCTTTCCCCGGGAACCCGACGCCGACTTCTACCGACGACTCGAACCGCTCTATGCGGAATGCGACCTGGTGCTGGTCGAGGGGCACCTCGATCATCCCGGGCCGAAGATCGAGGTGTGGCGCGGCTCGCTCGGAACCGTCCCCCTGGCCGCCGAGCATCGCGGCATCCTCGCCGTCGTGACCGACGACCCGCTGGCCCTGGACGTGCCCACCTGGCCGCGCGCCGACGTGCCCGCCCTGGCCGACCGGATCCTCGCGATCGCGCGCGGTTGAATCGGGGTCCCCGCGCCCTATCTCGGCTTGCCGGCCGCCGGGGCACCGGGTTCGACCTCGTCGAAGACGCGCACGTAATCGACCACGAAGTAGTCGGGCAGCTTGGCCTTCCTGAGTTCCGGGGCCGGACCGCCCTGCCGGTAGCCGTTGCACTCGGTCGAAACGAGGAGGAATTGCTCGCGGTGCGAGATGGGGCCCTCGACGCGCCAGGTGACCTCGCCGTCGGTGTAGAAGACGTATTCCTTGGGGCTCCAGTAAAGCCCGAACGTGTGGAAGCCCTCGGCCAGCTCGGGACGCCGGATCGGACCAGATCCCTTCCCGCGATGGTCCTTGCCGTAACCGTTCCAGTGGATGTTGTGGCTGATGACGCCGTCGCGCGTGAAGTTCTCCATGATGTCGATTTCCACGCCCGACACCCCGGGGTCGAGCGTCGAGCCGATCGTCGGCGACTGGAGCCAGAAGGCCGCCCACCAGCCCGGCTGCGTGGGTAGCTTGCAGCGGATCTCGTAGTAGCCGTACTTGTGCATGAACCGGGCCGGCGCGATCTTCGCGATGGGCCAGGTGAACTGCTTGGTGTATTGCCCGTCCGGGGGCCGATCCATGTAGTTGCTGCCCGTCTGGAGCTGCGACGTGTAGTAATCGCCGTCCTTTTCGTAGACCTTCAACAGCAAGTTTCCCTTGCCGTCGAGCGAGGCGGCATCGTCGGTCCAAGTCTTGTGTCGGCGGTGCATCATGTGGAGGCGGAAGTCCCACTTGGTCCGGTCCAGCTCCGTCCCGTTGAACTCGTCGCTCCACACGAGTTTCCATTGCTTGCCGGGGGGCAGACGGCTGGGCACGAGCTGCTCGCCCGGCAGGGAAGGAGCCGCTTGCCCTCGCGCCGGCTCGGCAGCCCCGAGGATATCCGGACCGAAACATCCCGCAATCAGAGCACCCGTCAGCAAGCCCAAAAGTTTCGGGGACATGAAACGATTATCCTTGTTTGAAAGAGCCGTCGGCGGGGCTTGGGAAACGGCATTCATGGTCTGAACCGTTCATCACCGTTCACAATAGACTCGCTCCCGGGCCACGGTCGCTTTGGGCAGGCGGAGCACCAGGCGGTGCTCGTGGCGGATCGACTTCGCATCGAGGAGGTACCGGCACTCGCCGGTCTTGGTCACGACAAAATCGTTCTTGTCGCAGAGCCACTTGTAGGTGTCGTAGGCATTGGCGAACCGCCAGTCGGGTTTCTGCTTGACGTACTCGAGCAGTTCGCCCAGGGCTTTCATGTCCGCATCCTTCCAGGCTGCCGGGTGGAATTGCGCCACGGTGTTTTCGATTTGCCCGGACTCGGGGACGTTCCAGAACGGGTGATCGAAGCGCCACTTGAGTTCCGCGGCATTGCCCAGGGCGGAGGGGCGGTTCCAATCCAGGTGGGGCCACCGCTTGCGGCACTGGGCGACGAAGCGCGGGTCGTCCTTCTCGTTGAGCCACTCGTTCTCAAACCACGAATGCCGCCAGGGCATGAAGACCCCGTCGGAGTTGATCCGGCCGTAGCCCCGGTCGGCAAACTCGCCGGACGCGTGGTAATGCACCTTGTAGTCGGGATGGCCGGAAGGAATACAACCACAAGCGCAATAATCTTCTTCACCGCGGGACGCTCCACGCTCGGGCATAATCGGGGACCGTCCCCATTTCTACTTTGTCGCCTCGAGCCGATTCCACAAGCGCCCCGTGACCGGGAACATCGACACGCGGAACTTCGTGCAGCCGTAGGGAACCAGGGTGATCGGCTCGGTCTGGTCCGCCTTGGCCATCGGCTCGGCCGGCAGGCGCGGCGCCTTGGGGTCGGGGTTCCAATCGATCGCCACGGCACGGGCCCGCAACACCACCGGCGAGGCCAGCGGCCAGTTCCACGGCGTGGGCATCGGCTTGCGTTCCACGCGGACCTCGGCCTGGGGCTTCTCGCCCAGCCCATCCAGCGCGTAGTTCCACTTGGCCCCCGGATCGGGCGCGTTGGGGCCCTGGGTGTCGGCAATGGGAAGGGCGAACAAGAGCGGGCCGTAAGAGACCGACGCATAGGGCGCGCCTTGCGCGTTGCGGTCGCGCCCGGTCGTCACGCGCGCCGCCATCGGAAACCGCAGGCGCACCGTGTCGCCCGCCTTCCAGAGCCGCTCGACGCGCACGAACCCTCGGGCGTCGGGCACGGCCTCGATCCGCGAGCCATTGACGCTCAGTTCGGCGTTCTTGCACCAGCCGGGAATGCGGAACGACAGTGGGAAGGTCGCCTCCCGGGCCGGTTTCACGCCCATCTCGATGACCTCGCCGAAGGGGTACTCGGTATGACAGGCGATTTCGACCGGCACGCGGTCGGCGGCCAGCGCCGTGACCTTGCAGGGGCCGTAGTGCGCCGCCGCCAGCCCGTTGTCGCAGGTCGCCATCCACATGTGCATCACGTAGTTGGGCACGATGCGGTTCAGGGCCGCCGTGCAGCACAGGGGCATGTGGAACGGCTTGTACGAGCAGCCCGAAGCGCCCGGCCCGTGCGGACACGGCGGCGAGTTATCGACGACGCGGTTGGGGCTCTGGAAGTAGACGTGGGTGCGGAAATCGCGGGCGACCGTGGCCGGGCCGGCGTTGAAGAACGCCCGTTCCGCCCGGTCCGCCATGCGCCCTTGACCGCTGACCGACAACAGCACGATCTGGCTCCACAGATACCCGGCCACATCGCACGTCTCGGTTCCGCGGAATGCGCCGGTGGGCCCCCAGTATTCATCCATGACGGGCACGCCGGAGGGTTGCATCGCCTCGCGTTCGAGAAGGTCGTGCCACGCCAGGGTCACATCGAGGAACTCGCGGTTGCCCGTCCACAAATAGCCCAGCGCCCACGGCGTGGTGCTTTCGAGAAACACGACGCCGTGTTCGTTGGCCTCGGCGCCGGGCTTGTCGTTGGGCATGCGGCGATAGCGGCCCCACGGGGGCGGCGCCACGCCTTGGGCGGGCGCGTCCTTCGAGAAGATCGCGCTCAGGGCCTCGGCGATCCGGCGGTTGCCCGTCCACGTGTAGGTTTCGAGGGCGGGCCAGACGCTCGACATGCCGCCCGGCAGGCGCAGCCAGTTGCGGTCGCCGGCATACGCCGCTTCGAGCGCTTCGAGTACCCGCTTGTCTTTCGAGCCGGCGTAATACGCCGCCATGCCGCGCCCCAAGAGCCCCGAGGCCCAGATCGGCCAGCCCCCGTCGCAGGTGATCGCCTTGGCGTCGTCGGGGTTGTTCTTGTTGAGCCACCACAAGAACACGATGCTGTTGGGGTTCATGCGGGTGACGACCACGTCGAACCGCTTGCGGGCTTGCTCGACGAGCCCGTCGTCGCGCAGGGCGTAGCCCAGACGCACCAGGCCGTCGAACCAGTACCCGCCGCCTTCGTAGGGCCAGGCCCCTTTGGGCCAATTGAGGCGCTCGCCGGTCATCGTGTGGTCGGCCGCCCAGGCCCGCCGGAACTCGATATGGACCTCGTCCATGTGTCCGGTGTATCCGTCCCGGGCGGCCAGGCACCAATCGCGGAGCCAGCCGGCGGGCTCGACCGCGCCGGGCGGCAACATGAGAAGCGCAGGCCGGGTGGGCGTCTCGAAGGGCCGCCCGTAATTGATCGCTTGCGATTTCGAAGCCTGCTGCGACTCGGCCGCCGACAGCCAGGCAGCGGCAAGCACCGCGACCGCGAAGGCCGATAAAGTCTTCCCTACTGGCCAGACACGCTTCATGGCTCTCCTCCCGGAAAAAAACGGACTATGGCTTCTTGGGCGCCGACTCGAACCGAAGCACGAGCGGCCAATCGCGGACCAGTACGCCTTTGAGGAGCACCGCGTTGCCCTCACGCGCGACCACCAGTTCCTGGGAAACGCCGTTGAGCGGATCATGGGCAGCGGCCTTGCGGCAGGGGACCTCGAGGCGCACGTCCACCGGCACGCCGTCGCAGCGGTCCTTGGCCCGGCCCCCAAGCCAGATCGCCAGGGCCGCGCCGTCGGGCGCGGCCAGGGGAAACGCCTCGAGATTCGGCGGGGCGCGGTCGATCGAGAATTTCAACGTGCCCGGCTCCAATCCATCGAGCATCGTGGCCAGGTTCCGCGCGACGTAGTACGCGGCCTGGGG
>JANLFZ010000001.1:0-32353 GCA_024653385.1 Thermoguttaceae bacterium
GAAAGCCGCGTAGTCGGCGAACGTTTCGAATGCCGTAGCGGCGACCGACCGCGCGATTCAGCACGTGGTAGACGTACCCTCCGGTTGCGACTCGCGGACGCCTTGGCATGCCCCCGTTGTAGCCAAGACCCCTCCCCTCCGCAACATAATGAGACCCGACCCCATTTCCGTGACCGCTACCGGCGGATCGTGACCCGGGAGCCGCACGACAGGATGTCGTAGACGTCTTCGATGTCGCGGTCGCGTAGACAGATGTTGCCGTGCGGCGTGGTGCGGCGGATGTTCTCGGGGTCGTCGGTGCCGTGGATGCCGACCGGGCCATCCAGGCCGATCCAGAGGCGGCCGAGGGGGTTGCGGGGGTCTTCGGCGGCGAACTCGCCGTCGCGCCCGTGGTACGGCCTGCCCGGCAGCTTCTCGCGCACCGTGTAGGTGCCTTCCAACTGCGGCTGGTCACGCCCGACGCCGATCGGAAAGCGCCCCGCATAGCGGCCGCCGACCGAGAGCACCAACTCGTAGCGATCCAGGCAGACGGTCGCCTCGAACGGGCCTCGGAGCACCTTCAACTGCCTGCCGGGCGCCAGGTTTCCGGGAGAGCGGATGCCGTTGATCTTCGCCAGCAACTGCCAGGGCACGTCGTAGGCGGCCGCGATCTGCTCGAGGGTATCGCCCGGCCGGACCACGTACGGGGCCTCCAACAGGTGCTGGCGCGAGTAGATGACCGTGCCGGCCAACTGATCGAGCAACTCGGTCAGTTGCCGGCTTTCTTCCGGCGTCAGGTCGGGGTTGCCATACAGGGGCGAGAGTTCCAGAAGCACTTCGGCCAGTTCGCCCGCATCGAGCTTGCGGCGGGCCGTGTCCATCATGGCCGTGAACTCGGGGCGGATCTCGGATGGGGTAAGCCGCGCGGTCGGTCCTTCGGCGCCCTGCGGGGTCCGGTTGGACGGAGATGGAAGCGAAGGCGTGTTGAACCTCGGGCCCTCGGGCGGGGTTGCCGTTTTCTCGGATGTCTTGGCGAACGGATTGGCCGGTGGCGTAAACGGTGCTTTGGACGAGGGCGACGCCTGGGCCGTGCTGTCGGCAGGTTCCGCCGCGCGCCGGCCGGGAGGCCAACTGGGCGCCGAAGCCGTCTTGCTGTCGGAGACCTCCCACGGGGCTTTCTCTTTGTCTTTCGAGACGCCGGCGGGCATGCGCACGCTTAAAGAAGGCCACTGCCCACCCGATCCGTCGGGAGGCGGAGCGCCCGGCTGACTCGTCAGCGTTGTGTAGACCCCGTACATCACCCCCAAGAGCACGGTGACGACCACGGCGGTCTTCAGCGAGTTCATCGTCGTCCTCCTTGACGAGGCGGCTCTATCTGGACCGGCTTATCTTAGAGCAATGGCCAGAACGATGCCATCCCAACCCGAAAAATTCCACCGTGCGTGTTGGCATTTCCCCATCGGGCGATTCGGTCTACAATGCCGCCCATGACCGCCCCCCTTGGCCCGCGCCGCGTTCTCTTGGTCCGCCTCAGCGCGATCGGCGACGTCATCCACACCATGCCCGTGGCGTGTGCGGTGCGTGAACGTTTTCCCGAGACTAAACTGGCGTGGGTGGTCGAAGCGCGGGCGGGCGCGGTCTTGCGGGGACACGAGGCCATCGACGAGCTGATCGAGCTGCCCCGGGGCTTTCTCAAATCCCCCCGCGAGGTCTGGGGGCTTCGGCACCAGCTGCGGGCCTTTGGGCCCGACGTGGCGATCGACGTCCAGAGCCTCAGCAAGAGCGCACTGGTCGCGTGGATTTCGGGAGCCCCTCTGCGGATTGGCTTCGCACGCCCCGTCGGGCGGGAACTGAGCCCGTGGTGCAACAACCTCCGGGTTCGGCCTACCGCCACCCACGTGGTCGATCAGTACCTGGAATTGTTGGGGCCGCTGGGCATCCGGCAGCCCACCGTGCGGTTCCAAGTGCCGGAAACGGCCACGGAACGCGAGACGGCCGATCGACTGGTGCGGCAGATGGGGCTCGACGGAGGATACGCCATCCTGAACGCGGGCGCGGGTTGGCCGTCGAAGCGCTGGCCTGCCGACCGGTTTGCCGCGGTGGCGCGGTATCTGGGCCAGTCCTGGCACTTGCCGAGCCTGGTGCTTTGGGCAGGGACCGAGGAGCGCGGTTGGGCCGAACAGATCGTGGCTGGTTCCGAGGGCCACGCCAAGCTGGCGCCCCCGACAAGTCTGCGCGAGTTGGCGGCCTTGGCGCGGCAGGCGAGGCTTTTTGTCGGCTGCGACACGGGGCCGCTGCACTTGGCCGCCGCGGTGGGCACGCCGTGCGTGGGATTGTTCGGCCCATGGCCCGCCGAACGCAACGGTCCGTACGGCCCCAACCATATCGCCATTCAGAAAATGCGGTTCGAGGGCCCCACGCGCAAGCGCCGCACTGCCCCGCCGATCTACATGAACGCGATCGACGTGGCTTCGGTCTGCGAGGCGTGCGATAAGCTGCTCGAACGCGACTTCATTCAAGCGGCGTAGCCAACAACCAACCCGCCTCGTGCTCCGTTTTCCACGCTCCCCGCTCCCTGCTCTTACGCGGCCGGGCGCTGGCGCCCGTACAGATACGGGTTGAGCGTCGGGTCGTTGTACATCTTGAATTGCCGATAGACCTTCAGGCGCTTGCGCCCGGCAAAAATGTCGTTGAGGAGTTCCTGGAGGGACTTCGACAGATCGGCAAGCTGCTCGCGGAGGACCACCAGGCGCGATTGTGCCTTGGCGCGGTGTTCGGCGTCGGCGTCGGGCCGTTGGGCCTGTTCTTCCATGTGGTAGATCCGCAGGGCGAGGATCGAGAGCCGGTCGATCGCGCTACCGGGCGTTTCGGTATTGAGCTTGGCCCTCGGCCGCGGCACGGTGCCCCAGGCTTTGAGCTGACCGATGAGAAAGTCGTCGATCCTCTCGATGTGGTCGTTGCGCTCCTGGTTGAGGCGGTCGATCGCCCGCTTCACCTCGGCGATCACCGAATCGGCGACGTCCGGGCAGCGGGCGATGTCTTCCTGATGCCAAAGGAGGAAGTTGCGCCGATGTTGACGGCAAACCAGGTCCAGCAACCCCTCGGTGGAGTCGCCTTCATCAGCCCCGTCCTGGTGCCACTCTACCACCTTCTTGCGGTGCAGTTCCGTAATCGCCCGTACGTCGATCATCCCTTCGACTCGCTAAGAAACGGCCCCTCCTTGTCCCACGATGCCTTCAGGAGGCGACGCACGATAGCAAGACACGGCCAAGCGGGCAAGAGCGAAACCGTTTTTGCGGCACCATGAGCGCCGTCACACCATCGCGCGATCCCCGCGATGGCACGGTGGCGGGCGCCAGTGGGAGACTGCATCTCGTACCCAGGGGCTTGCATCGTGCGGCGGATTGTGCGAAGAAAGACATGCGGTTGCCCGGGTCCCTTTCGAGGAGAGTCTTGTGAAAGCCCTGGTTCTCACGGCCTACGATCAGCTCGAGTATCTCGACGTTCCGGAGCCGAGCGTGGGGCCTCAGGACGTGCTCGTCCAGGTCAAGGCATGCGGGATCTGCGGCAGCGACGTCCACGGCATGGACGGCAGCACGGGGCGGCGCATCCCGCCGATCATCATGGGCCACGAGGCGGCCGGGATTATCGTGCGCACCGGTTCGTCGGTCTCCGAGTGGCGGGAGGGCGATCGCGTGACGTTCGACTCGACCGTCTCGTGCGGCCATTGCCGGTTCTGTTCGCAGGGCGCGATCAACCTTTGCGAACGGCGGCGCGTGCTGGGGGTCTCGTGCCAGGAGTTCCGGCAGGACGGGGCGTATGCCGAGTACGTCGCCGTGCCCCAGAACATCCTCTACCGACTGCCCGACGGCCTCTCGTTCGAGCATGCCGCGATGGTCGAGCCGGTGTCGGTCGCGGTCCACGCGGTGCGGCGTGTGCCGGTGGGACTGGACGATACGGCCGTGGTGGTGGGCGCGGGCATGATCGGCCTGTTGGCGGTGCAGGTGCTGCGTGCGGCGGGCTGCGGTCGGGTCTTCGCGATCGAGGTCGATCCGCGGCGCCGGGACCTGGCCCTGCGGCTTGGCGCCAGCGAGGCATTCTCGCCCGAGGATACCGACGTCCTCTCCGTCCTCCGCCACCGCACCGAAGGGCGCGGCGCCGATCTGGCGATCGAGGCGGTGGGTATTCCCGCCACGGTCGCCCTGGCCGTGGCCGCGGTGCGCAAAGGCGGCTCGGTGGGATTGGTGGGCAACCTCGCCGCCAAGACCGAGTTGCCTCTCCAGGCGGTGGTCACGCGGGAACTGACGCTCTATGGTTCGTGCGCGTCGTCGGGCGAGTACCCGGCTTGCCTCGGCCTGATGGCGCGGGGCGCCGTGCATGTCGATCCGCTTGTCAGTGCGGTGGTTCCCTTGGCCGAGGCGGCCGGCTGGTTCGAGCGGCTTAGGCGGCGCGACGAGGGGCTACTGAAGGTGATCGTGCGGCCGTAGGTCCTGGCTTGGCCGCCAGGGCGAGCCATGCCTTCCGGCGCCCCTCAGGCCGTCTGGAGTTGCACGGCTTCGTCGTGCCCGACGGACGCCACGCCGGCGCGACCGGCGTGGGCGCCGTTCGATCCGGACGAGGATGGCATGGGGGTTGCCGGATCGCCGGTCGCGGTGGCGGCGCCGCCCGCCCGCTCCAGCGGTCCGGCCGCTCCGCGCCGATTGCCGGGATAGAAGAGTTCCACGGCCGCGTGGAACTGCTCGAGACGGGGCGGGTTTTCCATCTGCGCGGCCTGGGCTCGGAACCGCTCGCTCAGTTCGTAGACCTGATGGCGTCCCAGCGGCCATCGGACGTTCATGATGTCGTTCACCTCGTTGAGCAACTGGTAGACTCGCGCGCGGGTGAGCCCCATCGAGCGGGACACTTGGCGCACGCTGGTCACCGGGCCGCGGATGCCCAATCGGTTCTCGGCCAGCGTCACGATCTGATCCGCGGCATCCACCCGAATCTGCTCCAACAGGGGAGACACGAATCGCTGGAACAACTCTTCCTCACTGGGGATGCCCGGACTCTGAAGGACGTGGCCGACCCACGTCTCGACCGCATCGATCCGCCGGGGGACGATGCGTACCACGAGGTGCTCCTGGGCGCCGACCGCGGCGACCAGCCGGTGGATGCAGTAGAACACCTCGAGGATCGCGCGCACGCGCTTCTCGCCGTGGGTCTTGAGTCTGCGGATTTCCGCCAGACTCATGGCCGCGTAGGTTTCCAAGGGGGTGTTCCAAATGACGCGGGTCATGTGCTTGAGGCTGGGCGCAAACCGTCCCAGCGCCTCCTTGCCCAGCCCGTGCCGAAGCACACTCGAACGCCATTGCTCCCAGACCACCTCGGAGACGGCGGCGGGGTCGAATCCGTTGGCTGTGGTGTCGGCCTCACCGAGCGCGATGGGTTCGGTGACTTCGGCCAGGTGGGTGGATAATTGGGCCGGGTCGGTGCTGGCGACGCGGGCCAGGAGCTTGACGAACATGCGGATCTTCTTCTGCCCGATCCCCGGCGTCGAGGCCAGTTCGGCGAACGGCGTGTTCAAGAGATCCTGGAGGGTGCGGCCCAAGAAGGCCAGGGGCAAGCGCCGGTCGGTCGGAAGGGCCCAATAGGCCAACGGCCTTTCGAGATGCGGCGCATAGGCTTCCGACAGGAGGACTTTTCGCAGGCTCTCGAAGCGGCTGATCACCTGGAGTTCCTCGACGGACGGCGTCTTGACGAATCTCATCATGTCCTCCTCAAAGCCGACGCGTGGTCGCGCATGGTTATGCCCTTACCCGGCCCGCCGCTGCCCACCGGATTTTTCGGACCAACCAGTCCGCGTATTCTTGAAATTCACCACAGACTGTTTGCTCCGAGGAAGGCGCGCTGCGAACCACCCGCCTAGTTGTCGCCCGCAGGCGCAAATGCGGCGAAGGTATTTAGGGCCTCTGTTCCCGGTCTGTCCGAGAGGGTCAACGTCATCTCAACGAACACTTCGGTGGGAGTGCGGGTGAACAACGGGATTCAATTGACTCTGGCCTCTGGTGGATCCCGTCCTTCGCCCGAACCTGATTGTGGCGGGCAGCTCGGGTCCGCGCCGCATCCTCTTGCTGCAATGCAAGAACCGGCAAAGCGCGAAGCCCCGCACCAATTCTCACACGGCAAGTGGGCTCGTCAAGAGCCTCTCAAGTCTTTTTGGTCAGGATCGAAAACAAAAGTCAAAGCGGAGTCGACTGTCCACCTAACAATCCCCCTCTACAGAGAATTTCACGGACAGCAACACACCCATATCGCCAGGACCCGGCTTGCGATCTGATCGGCGCCCCCCCTCGGGTTGTGTGGCGCAATCTACTCCCAGGGGCCCCTACCCCACGCCATCATGTCATCACCCGACTGAGGAACCGCTGGGCACGGGTCGTTTGGGGATGGTCGAGCACGACACTGGGCGGACCGTCTTCCAGAATCGCGCCGTCGGCAAGGACGACCACGCGGTCGGCGCTGCGCCGGGCGAACGCCATCTCATGGGTCACCAGGACGAGCGTCAGGCCGTCGCGCTTGAGATCCTCGAGGACGGCCAGGACCTCGCCTTTGAGTTCGGGATCGAGCGCGCTGGTGATCTCGTCGCATAACAGGCCGCGGGGCGACATGGCCATCGCCCGCGCAATCGCCACCCGCTGCTTCTGTCCGCCGGACAACTCGGCCGGGTAGGCCGCGGCACGGTCGGCCAGGCCGACGCGGTCCAACAGTTCCGTGCCGCGTCGCTTGGCCTCGTCCTTGGTCAGGCCGAGGACGCGCCGGGGGGCCTCGATCACATTGCCCAGGGCCGTCAGGTGTCCAAAGAGTTGGAAATCCTGGAAGATCATTCCCAACATGCTCCGCACGCGGCGCGCTTCGGCGCGGCGTGCGCGCCCGTCGCCCGCGTGCAGCACGTGGGGTCCGACGCGGATCTGGCCGGCATCGAACGCACAAAGCCCGTTGAGGCACCGCAGCAATGTCGACTTGCCGCTGCCGCTGGGGCCCACCAGGGCCACGGTCTGGCGCGGGGCAATCGCCAAGCTGACGCGGTCGAGCACGGTGCGCGTGCCGAAGCGCTTGGTCAGGTGGTCCACGGCGATCGGCAAGGGTTCGATCATGCGCCCTTCCCCCACCGGCGTTCAAGGCGTCGCGAAAGATATCCCAGCGGCACCGACATCACCAGGTACAGCGCCGCGGTGGCCAGGCCGATTTCCAGGTACTTCATGCTCGACTTGGCGAGGATCTGGTACTGCTTGGTCAGTTCCACGACGGCGATCACGCTGACGATGCTGGTGTCCTTGAACAGGGCGACGAAGTCGTTGGTCATCGGCGGGAGGATCACGCGAATCGCTTGCGGGAGGACGATGCGCCGGAAGGCCAGCGCCGGCCCCATGCCGAGCGAGGCGGCCGCCTCCCACTGGCCCACGCCGATCGACCCGATCCCCGCGCGATAGATCTCGGCCTCGTAGGCCGCGTAATTCAACCCGAACCCAAGCACCGCCGCCTGGAGCGGGGCCAGCTTGAGGTCCATGGCCAGACCGTAGTATTCCGACACCGCCGGCAGCCCGTAATAGAGAAAATACAGCAAGAGCAGGACCGGGATGCCGCGGAAGAACTCGACGTAGGCGGCGGCCAGCCAGCGGATCGGCGCGGGCCCGAAGAGCCGGCCCAGGGCGAGTGGCAGCCCCAAGGCAATGGCCACGCTCATGCTCAACACGCTGACTTCGATCGTCACCCAGGCCCCTTGGAGCAACAGCGGCAGGTAGCGGGCCGGGGTCCACTGACGCGCCGACTCGCGGAGCACGTCGGCCATGCCCTCGGCGCCGCTCAGGGCCTGTTGGTCGTCGTTCCAAAGGCCCCACGCCTGGTAGATCCGTTGCAAGCGGCCGCTCCGCCAGAGCCGGTCGATCGCCGCGTCGAACTGCGAGGCGAGTTCTTCCTGGTCCTTGCGGAAAGCGACCGCGTAGAACCCGCGGGCGCTGGGCTCCTCCGCGTACTTGAGCTTCGGTCGCTGCCGGGCATAGTAATCGGCGATGGGAAGGTCCAAGAGCACCGCATCGACCTGGCGCTGCTCGAGATCGTCGTACGGCTCGACTTGGCTGTCGTAGATTCGCTTGCGCACGCCCAGTTGGTCCAACAGCCGCTCGGCCGCGGTGTCTTCGAGCGTGCCGACCACGCCGCCGACCGCCTTGCACTGGTTGAGCGTGGCGAAACGCTCTTCGTCCTGCCGGACGACAAGCCGGAGGCGGTAGACGTAGTAGGGCCGGCTGAAGCGGATCGCCTTGAGGCGGTCGGGCGTGACCTCCAGGCCGTTCATGGCGAAGTCGAAGTCGCCTCGCTTCAGGCCCGAGACGAGGCTCTTGAAATCGTACTGCACGAATTCGATCCGGCGGCCGAGTTCCTCCTGCAGGGCCTCGGCCAGATCGACCTCGAAGCCGACGTGCCGGCCCGGCGCGGTCGGATCGCGGAACACGTACGGCGCGCCGCCCTCGGCGTCGGCTGCCCAGCGGAGCGGAGGAAGCGGCTCGGCGGCCACTGCCAAGGCGGCGACCAGCCAGGCGGCCAGTCCGAGCGCCCAGAAGCCCCCGCGCGCGGCGCGGCGAGCATGGTGACCCGGGCGGTCGGGCGCAAGGCCCGCGCGGGGGCCCGGCCCGGTGCCGCGCGCCAAGAAACGACCGAAGGTCTCCTCGTCGGCAAGACGGCGGAGACCTTCGGTCGGCACGGTAGTGCGGTCGGCAGACCGCATCGCAACACGAGTCTCAGCGGCGGTGCAGCCCAATGACCGCACCATGACGCGGACCCCGTTCAAGGCGACTTGGCGGCGGGCTTCAGCTGCTCGAGCAGTGCCTTGGCCTTGCCCGCCCGGGCCGATTCAGGCGATTTCTGGAGGTCGTCCAGACCCTTTTGAAGGATATCGGCCTTGGCCGGATCGGCCTTGCGCAGTTCCTCGACGAGGTTGGGGAACGACGTGGCTTCGCTTCCCATCGGCTGGCCGTTGGCATATTGCTCGAGGATGGTGACTGCCGGGACGAGCGGATCGGTCGGCGTCTTGATCTGGACTTTCTTCTCCTTGACCGTTTCCGCGCATCCGAAAACCGTCACCGCCAGGGCCAGTCCGGCCACGAGAGAGAACATTCGCGACATGGTTAATCCTTGTTCAGAAGTTGCCGAGAGCTTGCCGGTCCTTGCAATTTCCGAGCCGTTGGAAGGTCAACAGGTCGACGGTGCTGGAGACGAACCGCACCGACCCGTCGCCCAACAGGGCGTTGACGCCGCCGGGGTGCATGCTGCGCGGGGGGATGATCCCGCGGCCCCAGTCGTGGGCGCCGCCGGGGCAGCAGTTGCCGCCGGCGCTGGGCCAGGACCAGTTCGGCGGCGCGGCCGTGGTCAGGGTGGATTGCGCGGCAGCGTACCAGGCCCACATCGTCCCGTTGTTCGACCGCGACCCCGAGGGGCTGGTCATCGCGGCCCTGCCGATGTTATCGAGTTCGGCTTGGGTCGGGAAGTCCTGGTTCACCACGGCCGTGAAGAGCGAGTCGGACGTGTAGAAGATGTCGTACGGGTACATGGCCGCCCCGCCGGTCAACCCCGACCCGGAGAGCAATTCCGAGGCCAACAGCGTGTTCGACAGGCCGTCGATCACGTCGGCCATCCGGCGATCTTCCTGGTAGGCGATCATCCCGTTGAAGCGGTTGCCCGCCCACACCGTCTCGACCCGGCTACCGGTGGACCAGCCGTAGTTGCAGCCCGGGCCATCCCAGCCGTTGGGGTGCGTGCCGCGCCGCGGCGCCGCCTGGGCCGAGGGGCACAGGAACGCCGAGAGCTTGGTGTTCATCAGGTTGTTGTAGAACCAACTCCAGTCCGCCGTGTTCGGCGTCGAGGCGTCGGTCAGATACGTCTGGCCCTGGTCGTACAGCGGCTTCTGTTCGATGAACGGCAGGAGGTGGTAATTCGCGCTGACCGCCTCCCACGCATTGGCCCCGACCTGCGTGAAGTTCCGCGGGAACTTCACGTACACGTCGTGGAAGTTGTGCATGCCCAACCCGAGCTGCTTCAGGTTGTTCGTGCACTGCGACCGCCGTGCGGCCTCGCGGGCCGCTTGCACGGCGGGCAACAACAACGCGATCAAGATGCCGATGATCGCGATGACCACCAGCAACTCGACCAGCGTCAAACCGGTTCGAAACGTTCGTCGCATGAGACGGACTCCTAATGAAACAATGAAACCGAAACCACCAAACTATCTGGCCTCAGGCCAGAAGCCCACGATCTTTCATTATTTTAGATGCGATGACCACCTGAAAGTGCCTCAAAAAAAACGAACATTTGCCGCAAATCGGACGCTGAGGATGCTTCCCGGACGACCGTCACCCCCGAAGGCGCGGTTCCTTTGCGGGATGCCTGCCACCCACTGCCTCGCTCGACCCGCACAATGGGGAGAGATTTCTTTTCTGGTTTCCGCCGAGAAAATCGGGACCAGATCTCGTGCCCATGCTCCCAGACCGAGCATCGCTCGCCAGGGGAAAGGCCTTACCCCCGCGCGCGGAGCATCGCCGCGACCCCCTGCTCAATGGCCTTCATTTCGCCGAGAAACTCCCCCGTGATCTCCTCGCCCGGCAACCAGATGGTCTTCGAGTTGGGGATCGGGTCCGGTGGGACGGCCACATGGTTTTTCAGCGGCTTGTAGCAGAAGGCCATCTCGGGCGCCAATTCGCTCAAGGGGTAATGCATGGCGGGCCAGCCGCCGTGAGGGAGTTGGTTATCGAGGAAGGTGAAGATGGCGACCCGCTCGGCCACGCGATAGGCGCGCTCGATGGTCTCGGCGTCGCCCGCTTTGTGCTCGACCAGCACGCGGAGCAACTCGCCCGCGCCCCAACCCACCTTGCACTTCGATGGCCAAAGGTAGGTATCCAGCGGCATGGTGGCCTCGAAATCCAAGAGGGTCAAGGCCGCATCGAGGTAGGGCTTCACCTCGTCGGCCGGACAGCCCCATGTCCGGCGCAGGGCGTCGTATAGCGCGGCGAGGTAGGCCATGGCCGTGCCGACGTGCCAGAACTCCTGCTTCGGACTGCACCGGTCGACGATCTTGGCGAGGCGTTCGCCCGGCGCGACCTGGGTCACGAGGTCGCCCGAGGGCGTAAGCTGCGTGTAGAGCCGGCCCTGGGCCATCGGCTCGCGGTTGGCCTCGACCCAGCGGCGGACCCATTGGCCGGCCGAGACGGCCTCGGCGCGGAGGCCCAACGCGATCATCAGGTGTCCGAAGAAGGTGGTGTTCAGGACGCCGAGGGTGGGCTCTTCCTGGGGGTCCTCCGGATCGTCGCCGATCCACGCGAACACACCGCCCGACGAATGCTGGTATTGAAGGATGCGGTCCAGCACGCGCGGGGACCGGATCACCGGATGGCCGATCCACGCCGCTACCTTGCCGAACGTCAGCGGACGGTAGACACGCTGGAAGTCCTTATACTCCGGCGGCTCGCCCGGCACGTAGAAATCGCCGTTGGGCTGAAGCGCCTCGCGCTGGGCCCAATCCAACAACCGGGCGATCAGGGCGTGGTCCACCCCCGCGGCGTACATCCCCCAACTCGCCTTGTGGATGTAGCTCAGCGAGGGCTCGCGGCAAATGGGGCCGTTGGGGTCGACGCGACTTGCCAGAAACCGCCCGCCCTCGTGAAGCGACAATCGCATCGCATCGAGCAGGTGCCTGGGATCGGAAATCCGCCAGTTCATCGACTCTCTCCTTTCCCCAGATCGGCCAACAGGTTTTTCAGGCACGAGGCCATGATCTGCCGGTACCGCGGGTCGACCGCGCGGAAGACGAACCCGTTGGGCTCTTTCGGGTCGAGTTCGACGCGCAAGGCCGCCGGTCCCACGTTGGGCACCTCGAACCGGGCCGCCTGTCTGGTCCCGTCGCCATAGACGATTTCGATCTGGTGCTCGCCTGGGGCGTAGAACTGGAACCACGCGTCGAGCTGCGCGCCGCGCCGCTGGAAGGCCATGCGCCACCATCGCCCGGTCTCGACGTATTCCCACCGCCCTTGCTTCGGCCCGGTCAGGATGATGTTCTGGATGGCCCGCTCGGGATCGACTCCGACGACCCGGACGCAGCAGTCGGGCCGGCCGTCGGGTTCCGGCCGTCCCGTGCCCACGCGGTCGTCGCGCTGTCCTTGCCATGCGGCACGGAGTTCGCCCGGGCGGGCTTGAGGCGGCGCCACGGCGGGCGCGCTTTCGTCGATCGTCGCCCGCATCGGCACGAAGCGGAACGCGGCGACTTCCTTCTCCTTCAACCCCGCTTGCTCGGCGGCGCCGGGTTGCAAGGCGACGAAATCGTCCGGGCCGCGCTGGTAGACCTTGCGGCCGGCCGCGTGGAACATGGGGGCGGTGCACCACATGGCCCGGGGCCCTCGGGGCAGCGGGTGCGGGCCGGTCGCCAGAAAGGCGATCGGGTCGGCCGTCGACTTCGTCAGGCAGTAGACGAAGAAGTTTCGTACCGCCGGCCGGCACGCCCCCACCACCGTCGTCTGATCGACCGTGTAAAGCGTCTCGTACCCGTCCTTGCCGAAACACGGACACCAATACAGCGGCAAGCCCGATTCGAACATCCGCAGGTACGCGGTGGGATCGTAGCCCACGTTGCACTCCTCCTGAGGCTCGTTCGGCCCGCGCCCGATGTTGAAATACACGGCAAGGACTTTCTTCTTGAGCAATTCCGGCTCGCGGTTGAAAGCGGCCGCCACGTCGCGGCAGCTCCCGGTCGTGTGAAGCACCACCTTCTCGTTCGACGCGCGCAGCACCGACAGAATCAGCCGCACCCCGGCCTGGAACTCTTCCGGCTCGTCGTCGCCCCGATCCGTCCGCGTGCGCAGGGGCCGGCTCAGGCCAAAGGCCACGGGACACGTGCGCCGGGCCAAGTGCATCATCTGCTGAACGGCCGGCCTTCCGGATCGCTCGGCCTGGGTGGCCCCCAGATCGAGAATGATCCCCCGCACATCGAACTCGTCGATGGCAAACAGCGTGGCCAGATCGTAGTGGTCATCCGGGTCGGCGTGCGGATGAAACAGATCGGTCGAATGGATGATCGGCACGCGCCGCGTCGGGGCGATCGGCTTGGGACCCGCCTGGCCCGAAGGCTCGGCCCCAAGCGACACCCCAAGCGCCGAAACAACCCATGCGACCGAAGCAACAACCAGGCAAGCCACGCGACTCATGATGGGCAGTCCTATCGGGAATTACCGAGAATGACAATCGCGGACGTAACGCGGACAGGCACGGCAGTGGCCTTCTTCGCCGGGGCATTGCCCAGACGCACGTGGGCCGTGGTCGCCTGGCCCGCCGCTTCCCAAAGGCGCAGGATCAAAGCGTCGCCCTCGTCGGCCTGCTTGGCCCCGATCAACAGCACGTTCGGCTCGTCGATCGAGACGAGGCTTGCCGAACTGGCCGCAAGCGGACCGTCGGGATTCGGCCCGGCCGCCACGGCCGAAAGCGGGTTCGACACGGCCCAACCGAACCGCGCCGAGGCGACCGTATCGGCCTTGGGCCGGCTGGTGATCGAGAATCGGAATTCGAAGTCTCCCCCTTGCCCGGCAAGGTAGTTCGTGAACCAGTAGTTGTTCATGACGTAGGCGTACAGGTGGCCGTTGGTCATGGCAAGCGAGGTCTGCCACTTGCCCCGATTGATGTCCTGGAAACAGACCAAGGGCGCGTCGGGCGTGGCCCAGGCCACGGCCCCCGTTTTGTCGGCCACCTCGACGAAGTGCTGCACGGTGAACCAGTCGAGGCAGGCCCCGGGCAGCATCTCGGTGTTCGCGTTGACCACGCCCGCCGGGATCTCGTAACGGAACGTGGGCTTTTCCGCGGCAAAGGGAAACGCGAAGTAGACCGCTTCCTTGTCGTAGGTCTGCGTCTTGGTGAGGCCGTGGATCGCGTCGACTCGCTTCACGTCGTTCCAAACGAACACGGCGCTCTGGATCCTGGGCGTCATCGCCGCCGACGTGGCGACGACCATCATCTCGCCCAACTCGCCCAGCTTCATTTTGCGGAGCACGGCTTTCTCGGGGGACGAGACCGAGAGTTTGGCCTCGGGGCCGTGTTCCACGATCTTCGTGTCCTTGCCGCCCGACACGTAGAGGTACTGGTTGAGGCGATAAGGCGCCTTGGGATCGACCAATTCGCGTCCCGACTCCTTGTCGATCAGGCTCGTGATGCCGCCGGTAGCCCGGTCGAACGCCACGCGATAGCACCGGCTTTCGAGGGTCGTCCCGTCGGCCTCTTGCGCCGCGGCCGGACTGCCTGCCTGGCCGAGCCGCAACACGCGGTACCCGCACGCCGGCACATCGCGCACGAGGACCACCAACTCGCGCGCGCGATCGGTGCGCGAGAGTTCGCACGCGGGGACGCCAGGCTCCGCAATCGACGTGTCGAGCGGAAGCGTGATCCGCACAAGGTCGGTTCGCGGCCAGCTACAGGGGTTCACGACCACCAGCGACCGGCTTTCGGTGCGCACGAGTCTCGCCACGGCCTCGAGCGCTTGGCCCAGCACCTGCGACGCCTCGCGCTGGGCATCGACCGCGAATTGGGCCTTGATCTTCCACTGGGCCTTGGTGAACTCGCTCTCCGGCTGGCTGATCGAGCAGTGCGCGCCCCAGGTGTGCTCGTCGTAGAGCATCGAGTGGCGCCAGGCGTCTTCGATCTGGCGGCGCGGGTATTCGACGGCGGGCCTCACGCGGCGGGCCAGGGCCAGGAGTTTCTCGCCGTTGGCCACCGACTCGTGGGCGCGGCGGCAGAGGGCCGTCTCGCGGGCCGACGAGCCCGCGCCGTCTTCCCAATACGTGCCGCCCGAGCCGCGAACCACCGGCAGCTTGTCCCCAAAATGCTTCTCGATGTGCTCGAAGAACTCGGCGTTGCGGCAGAGGATGACCTTGGGGAACTCGTAGCGGTCGTTCCACGCCTGGACGACCTCGGCCAGCTTCGGGTTCAAGGGACAATTGTCGCCCACCGCGCCGTGGAGGAAGATCGCGTCGAACGGATAGTCCTTGCGGGCCTCGTGCTGGCGGATCGCGTCGAGCACGGCGGGCCGGGCCCGCTCGATACTCACATCGAGCCCCCAGGCCGCCGCGTGGGCATAGCCGGGCATCCACATCATGAGCACGCGGCTGCCGTCGGGGCCCTCCCACCACGCCGGACATTTCGAGTAGAACCGCGTAAACGTGAAGGCCCGGGTGTTGTTGATGCCGCTGGAGAAATACCGGATGCCCGACCCGGCCAAGAGCATCGGCAGCGAGGCCTCTTGGGTGGGCACGTCGCTGATCATCGCGCTTTCGTAGGGGATGCCCGTGCGCCGGCTCAGGCGGTGCGCAAAGCTCATCAGGCGGCAGGCCTCTTCGTGCGAGCACAGCCCGGTGAGGATGTTGCAGTACAGGGCCTGCACGCCGATCCGCCCCGCCTTGGCCATCTCGACAAACGGCTTGAGCCGGTCGTCCTTGCGCGATTGGAAGTAGTTCTCGGCCTGCCAAGCCACCTCGAGGTTCCAGCGAAAGCCGGGGTACTTCCGGCAAAGCTCCACGGCCAGGTCGGTGTTCTGATCGTGCCGTTCGGCACACTTGGGCTGGAGATCGGTGTAGCCGATGTCCGTGTGCGAGCTGGGGGCCACGAAGATCCGCCACTTGCGCTGCGGCTCGACGCGGGCCGTGGCCGTCTTCGAGCGGCCGTCGATGGTGGCCGTGGCCTTCACGTCGATCGGCCCGTCGAGGTCGGGCACGCCAACCTCCTGGACGATCGTCCCGAACTGGGGAAGCTGCTTGACCGGCACCTCGACCGTCTCGCCGCCGGCCTCGACCCGGATCGTCATGTCGCCCACGGGCACGTTTGCTTGGACGGCCACATCGACCGCCCGGCGGACCTTTCCCCCTGCCCGAAGGTAGAACGGCGTGCCCGAAACCGAAAGGCTCTGGATCCGTGGCTCGGGCATGGCCGCGTCGGGGTCGTTCGAAAGCGTGACCGCGTCGTAGAGCACCCACGAGCCCTCGAGGCACTCGAGGCGGACCTCGTTCTGGCCCTTGGCGAACATGGTGGGTGGCAGGGAAATCTCGATCGTGTGCGGCTTGCCGGCCTTGGGATTCGTCAGCGCCTCGTCGCTGGCCCCGGCGGGCAGGCGGAACCGCCCCTGGCGCCCGGCGACCGTCACCGCGTAGGTCGGCGGCATGCCGTAATGGGTGTTCACCAGCTCGATGCGCAGCCGAAACAAGCCGCGAGGCTGGTCGGCCAGCGCAAACCGCACCACGAACGGGTGCACGCGGTGGCCGGCCCATGCGTCGACCGGACCGGGGTGGATGAACGGCCAATCGCGGGCCGGGTCGCTCTTGCCCGGCTCGAACACCACCGGTTGGGCGAACTGCTTGGGGAACGCCGCATGGTTGCCGGCGATGGCCAACTCGCGGTAGTCGCGGTCCGGCTTGCCGATCTGCCAGACCACCCGCTCGGCGCCGCTAGCAACCGAGGCCGCAAGGCCCAAGACGACCAGGATCGCGCGGGACATGACGGGGCTCCTTGGCGAGGCGGGAAGATGCCCGAAGCCGGCCGACCTGCATCGGCCGGTCGGGGTTGAACATAGCCTGGCGCCAACGCGTCCGCAAGAGGCCGCGGCCCGCATGCCGCGGTCAGACTGCGGCCGCCGTCTTTTCCGCTTCGATCCGCTCGAAGGTGAACTCGCCGTCGGCGAAATCGACCCGAACCTTGCTCCCCTCGGGGTACTCGCGCTTGAGCAACTCGACCGCCAGCGGGTTCTGGATCTTCTGCTGGATGATCCGCTTCAGGGGCCGCGCGCCGTAGGTCGGGTCGTACCCCTGCTCGGCGATGGCCTCCATCGCCGCGCCGGTCACCTCCAGACCGAGATTGTGATGGGCCAGAAGCTTGCGCAACCGCTCGACCTGAAGCTCGACGATCCGCCGGATGTGCTGCGGCTTGAGGGGGTGGAAGACGATCACCTCGTCGACGCGGTTGAGGAACTCGGGCAAGAATCGGGCGCGCAGCTCGTCCATCACCGCCTCGCGCATGTCGGCTTCGCGCCCGCCGCGCCGGCTGATCTCCTGGATGTCCTGGCTGCCGAGGTTCGAGGTCATCACGATGATCGTATTCTTGAAGTCCACCGTGTGCCCGTGGCTGTCGCTCAAACGTCCGTCGTCGAGCACCTGAAGGAGGACGTTGAACACATCGCGGTGGGCCTTCTCGATTTCGTCCAACAGGATCACGGCGTAAGGCCGGCGGCGCACGGCCTCGGTGAGCATGCCCCCCTCTTCGTACCCGACATAGCCCGGCGGCGCCCCGATCAGGCGGCTGACCGTGTGCTTCTCCATGAACTCGCTCATGTCGAGGCGGATCATGGCGTTCTCGTCGTCGAACATGACCTCGGCCAGGGCCTTGCACAACTCGGTCTTGCCCACGCCCGTGGGCCCCAGGAAGATGAACGAGCCGATCGGCCGGTTGGGGTCGGCCAGGCCGCTGCGGCTGCGGCGCACCGCGTCGGAGACGGCCGCGACCGCTTCGTCCTGGTTGACCATGCGCTGGTGGATCCGCTCTTCGAGCACCAGGAGCTTGGCCCGCTCGGTCTCCATCATCCGCGCGACGGGGATGCCGGTCCAGGCGCTGACGACCTCGGCGATCTCGTCGGGGCCGACCTCCTGGCGCAACAGCCGCCGGCCGTCGGTGCTGGGCTCGGCCGCGCTCATGCGTTCGGCCTCGTCGGCCAGTCGCTTGCGCTCGATGTCCAGCTCGTAAAGCCGCTGGTAGTCGTCCTCGCCGAAGTATGCCCCGCGCGACTGCTTTTCCTTGATCGCCGCGGCCAATTGATTGAACTGGTGCTCGACCTCGTTGAGCCGCCGGCGCACGTCGTGAACACTGCCCAGGCCGCTCTTCTCCTTCTCCCACTGGGCACGCAGGGCGGCCAGCTTCTCGCGCAACTGGGCCATCTCGTCCTCGATCTGGGCACGCTGTTCGAGGGCGTGCTCCTCGGTCTCGGCGGCGAGCTGGCGGTGGGCCAGTTCGAGCTGCACCAGCCGGCGCTGCACCTGGTCGATCTCGGCCGGCACGCTCTCGAGTTCCATGGCCAGGCGGCTGGCGGCCTCGTCCACGAGGTCGATCGCCTTGTCGGGCAGGAAGCGGTCGGTGATGTAGCGGTGGGAGAGGTGCGCGGCGGCCACCAGCGCCGAGTCCTTGATCTTCACTCCCTTGTGATGCGCCTCGTAGCGGGGTTTGAGCCCGCGCAGGATGGCGATCGTGTCGTCGACCGTGGGCTCGCCGACCTGGACGGGCTGAAAGCGGCGTTCCAGGGCCGCGTCCTTCTCGATGTACTTGCGGTACTCGTCGAGCGTGGTCGCGCCGATGCACCGGAGGTCGCCGCGAGCCAGGGCCGGCTTGAGCAGATTGGCGGCGTCGGCGCCGCCCTCGGCCCTGCCCGCGCCCACCACCGTGTGCAACTCGTCGATGAACAGAATGATCTGGCCGTCGGCGTCCTCGATCTCCTTGAGCACCGCCTTGAGGCGTTCTTCGAACTCGCCGCGGAACTTCGTGCCCGCGACCAACGCGCCCATGTCGAGGGCCACGACCCGCTTGTTCTTGAGGCTTTCGGGCACGTCGCCATCGACGATGCGCTGCGCGAGCCCCTCGACGATGGCCGTCTTGCCGACGCCCGGCTCGCCGATGAGCACGGGATTGTTCTTCGTGCGCCGCGAGAGGACCTGGATCACGCGGCGGATCTCCTGGTCGCGTCCGATGACCGGATCGAGCTTGCCGCGGCGAGCCCGCTCGACCAGGTCGATGCCGTAGCGCTGGAGGGCCTGGAACTTGGCCTCGGGGTTCTGGTCGGTCACCCGGGCGCTGCCGCGCACGGCGCGCATCGCCTGGAGGATCTCCTTCTCGCCGATGGCATTGAGATGGAGGACATTCTTGGCCTTCGAGTCGACCTTGGCCAGGGCCAAGAGCAAGTGCTCGGTCGAGACGTATTCATCCTTGAGGTTATCGGCCTCGCGCTGGGCGGCGTCGAGGACTTTCTGGAAGTCGCGGCTCGCGTTGGGCGAGCCGCCGCCCGAGAGCACCTTGGGGAAGTGGCCCAGCTCGGACTCGACGATGCGCTCCAACTGCGGCCGGTTCGCGCCGATCCGATCGAGGATCGACTCGACGATCCCGTCGCGTTCCTGGAGCAGCGCGGCGAGCAGGTGCAAGGGATCCAGCTCGGGATGGCCGCGGTCGGCGGCCATCGACTGGGCTTGGGCCACGGCCTCTTGGGCCCGAATCGTTAGTTTGTCGAAGCGAAACGCCATCGCGGACTCCTCAGGTTCGTTCCTGCGCGGGCGCGTGCCACCTCTTGCCCGCGGCCGCAAGTCGGCTCGCCGGCTTCCTCAAGGTCACGGGTCGGCAAGAGGCCGGGCCGTGGCGCCCCGAAGGCCCGGCGGCGGTCAATCCTTGACCTCGAACTCGGCGTCGATGGTGTCTTCGTCCCCGCCGGCCGCGCCGCCCGTGCCGGACCGTTTGCCCGCGCCGCTGTCGCCCCCTGCCTGGGCGCCTGCGCCCGCGCGTTCGTACAGGCTCTTGCTGAAGGCGTGCGAGGCCTGTTCGAGCTGGCTCAAGGCGGCCTTGATCGCGTCGGGATTATCGCCCTTGGCGGCCTCGCGCACCCGCTGGATAGCCGAGGTGAGGGCCTCCTTGTCGCCCGGCCGGAGCTTGCTTTCGTGCTCTTTGATGAGTTTCTCGAGCTGCCAGGTCATGTTGTCGGCCTGGTTGCGCAGTTCGGCCAGTTGGCGCTTGCGCTTGTCCTCTTCGGCGTGCGAGTCGGCCTCGCGGCGCATCTTCTCGATCTCTTCCTTCGACAACCCGCTGGAATGCTGCACGGTGATCTTCTGTGCCTTGCCGGTGCCGAGGTCCTTGGCCGAGACCGTCAGGATGCCGTTGGCGTCGAGGTCGAAGGTGACCTCGATCTGGGGCACGCCGCGCGGGGCGGGCGGAATTCCCTCGAGGTTGAACTGGCCGAGAAGCCGGTTGTCGACCGCCATGGGGCGTTCGCCCTGGTACACCTTGACGGTGACGGCGGTCTGGTTGTCCTCGGCCGTGCTGAAGATCTGGCTCTTCTTGGTCGGGATGGTCGTGTTGCGGTCGATCAGGCGGGTGAACACGCCGCCCAACGTCTCGATGCCCAGCGAAAGGGGGATGACGTCGAGCAGCAGCACGTCGCGCACGTCGCCCTGCAGCACGCCGCCTTGGATCGCCGCGCCGACGGCGACCACCTCGTCGGGGTTGACCCCCTTGTGCGGCTCCTTGCCGAACATGGAACGCACGAGGTCCTGGACCTTGGGGATGCGGGTCGAGCCGCCGACGAGCACGACCTCGTCGATGTCGCGCGCGGTCAGATGCGCGTCGTGCAGGGCTTGGGTGACCGGCCCGCGGCACCGCTCGATGAGATGATCCACCAACTGCTCGAACTTCGCCCGGGTCAACTGCATCTGGAGGTGCTTGGGCCCCGACGCATCGGCCGTGATGAACGGCAAGTTGATGTCGGTCACCTGGGCCGAGCTAAGCTCTCGCTTGGCCCGTTCGCAGGCCTCCTGGAGCCGCTGGAGGGCCATCGGGTCGCGGCGGAGGTCGATGCCTTGCTGGCGCTTGAACTCCTCGGCCACGTAGTCGATCAGCACCTTGTCGAAGTCGTCGCCGCCGAGGTGGGTATCGCCGTTGGTGCTGATGACGCGGAAGACGCCCTCGGCCACCTCGAGGATCGAGACGTCGAACGTACCCCCACCCAGGTCGAACACGCAGATCTTCTCGGTGTTCTTCTTGTCCAGCCCGTAGGCCAACGAGGCGGCCGTCGGCTCGTTGATGATCCGCATCACCTCGAGGCCGGCGATCTGCCCGGCGTCCTTGGTGGCTTGGCGCTGCGCGTCGTTGAAGTACGCCGGAACCGTGATCACGGCCTTGTTGACCTTGTGGCCGAGATACGCTTCGGCCGCCTCCTTGAGCTTGCGGAGCACCATCGCCGAGATCTCCGGCGGCGTGTACTCCTTGTCCCCGACCTTCACCTTGACGTATTCCTCGGGCTGGCCGACCACCGGGTAAGGCACCATCTTCTCCTCGACGGCCACCTCGCTGTGCCGCCGGCCCATGAACCGCTTGATCGAGTAGACGGTGCGCTTCGGGTTGGTGACCGCCTGGCGCTTGGCCGGCTCGCCGACGAGAATCTCGCCACTGTCGGTGAATGCGACGACGCTGGGGGTCAACCGGTTCCCCTCCGCATTGGGGATGACCTTGGACTCCTTCCCCTCCATCACGGCGACGACCGAATTGGTGGTACCCAGATCGATTCCGATGATTCGTTCGCCCTGCGCCATGAATTTCTCCTTTCTCGGTATTCACAGGCCCCCCGATATAGCGTCGGCACGACGAGCCCGTGAAACACGACATATCGTTCAAGTTTGTTTTCCACCAAAGCAAAGCCCGTGCCGCTCACTCAGCGCAAATTGCCACTTATAATTTAAGGTAGATTGCCAGAAGAGGTTAGGACGACGTGTACCCCAATAATGAAGTCGCGCCGACGGAAGAAGCCCCAGGGAACTGCCAATTTGGCACATTCTTCTTGCCGTTGAAACCCTTGTTGGGATGCGCGGCCACTGCCTCGTGCGTCGGCTACCCTCGACTCGGGATGTTGACACCCACTTCCACACCTAGTACACAAGGAGTTTGGTAGTCCGGGCATCTGCGGCGAACTACCGCGCGACGTTTCGTCTCCCGACTGCCAAGAATTGACGCAATGGCCAAGGCAAAAAGGAACCCATCACCTGCGGATCGAGGCGTTGCGACCCGGGCGCCGAGTGTCGCCTCCCTCCAGGCGAAGATGGAACGCCTCGATCGGGCCTTGATTCGTCTGATGGAAGAGCGGGCGGTACTGGCCCAGAAGATCGGTCAGATGAACCAAGCGTCGGGGCAGCCGCCATTCCTTTTCGGCGACGAGGAAGAAGCCGTGTTGCGGGCGGCCGGCGCGGCGAAGGGGCCGCTTTCGGCCGCGGCCATCCAAACCGTATTTCGTGAACTGGTCAGCAGTTGCCGGTCGCTGGTGCACGAACCCAGCGTCGCGTTCCTCGGTCCCCTTTACAGCTACAGCCACTTGGCGGCGATCCACCGGTTCGGCCGGAGTGTGCGATCCGTGCCGGTCGGCTCGATCTCCGCCGTGTTCGAAGAGGTCAACCGAGGGCAATCGGACTTCGGCATCGTCCCCTTGGAGAACTCGACCGACGGGCGCGTGGCCGACACGCTCGACATGTTCGCCCGTGTTCCCGTGCGGATCTGCGGCGAGGTGGAACTAGAAATCCATCACGCGCTGTTGGGCAGGTGCCAGCGGGCCGACGTCAAGGAGGTCTACAGCCGGCCGCAAGCCTTGTCGCAATGCCGGAACTGGCTGGCCAAACACCTGCCTGCCGCGCGGACGATCGAGGTCACCAGCACCTCGACCGCGGCGCAGTTGGCCGCCGAGAAGCCCGGGGCGGCCGCCGTCGCAAGTCTCGAGGCGGGAGTGCATTACGGTTTGAACGTGCTGGCCGAACAGATCGAGGACAACCCCGGCAACGCAACCCGATTCGCCGTCATCGGCGATCAACCCGCCCGGCGCACCGGCCGAGACAAGACCGCTTTGATGTTCCAGGTCGAGCACCGGCCGGGCGGACTGGCCGACGCGATCAACGTCTTCAAGCGCCATCGACTTAACATGACGTGGATCGAGTCGTTCCCCATCCCCGGTTCGAAGCGTGCATACCTGTTCTTCGTCGAGCTGGAGGGACACCAGACCGAACCCCGGCTGCGCCGGGCGATCGGCCTCTTGGGACAGAAGACGCTGCGCCTGGAGGTTCTCGGTTCGTTCCCCTGCAACACCGGCGACGAGGCCCCCAGCGCGGGCCGGGAGTAGCATGTGAAGAGCCTTCGCCCGTGGCGCCTCGGGGCTTGGTGCCTGGCCCTGCTGCCTGGCCTGATCGCCGGGTGCGGCCGGACCAACCCCCCGGCCGCCGACCCGCAACCCTTCAAGACAGCCATCGCCGAGTATCTCGAACGCAACAACATGGCCATGGCGGTCAAGGAAGTCAAGGAAGGCCCGACGATCGAGGGCGACACGGCCAGACTCAGGGCCTCGCTAACCCACGCCACCATGGGCGGACCCAGCGTCACCTGGGAGTTCCGGTTCCAGAAGGGCCCCGACGGGAAGTGGAAAGCCGTCGAGCACAAGCCGTAGGACCGGCTTTCCAGGCGGTCTATCGTCTTCTCGACGACCTGGAAAGGTCGTCGGACCAACCCCCCAAGCGTCCGGACCCTCGACCCGCGTCGCGCGTCGCGGTATGGTGGAGCACGCGTGAGGGGGTTGACCGATTTCCAAGGGCCTTTGGCCTGTGAACCCTTACGCCATACGCGATGAAGCCAACTTGCCCATGGAGAACCGCCGCATGGCCCGACGGAAGCAAGCCCATGCGCGCCGACAGGATAGCGATTACGACGGAGCGTGGAAGGAATGTCTCCGGATGCACTTCCGGGAGACGCTGGAGAAGTATTTCCCCTCCGTCGCCGCCGCGATCGATTGGAGCGTTCCGTCGCGGTGGCATGACAAGGAACTCAGCCAGATCCTCGCGCAGACCGGGCGCCGTGCAGGTCGCGTGGACCTGTTGACGGAAGTGCAATTGTCAACCAGGGAAAAACAGTGGATTCTGCTGCACGTCGAGGTGCAATCAGCGCGGGAAGCCGGCTTCGAGGCGCGCCTGGCGCGCTACCACGGCGGTTTGTCCTGGGTTTTCCAGCGGCGCGTGGCGAGCCTTGTGGTGCTCGCCGACTTGGACGAACACTGGCGTCCCAGCGAGGATGTTTTCCGTCTGGGTGACTTCGAGAGCCGCCTGCGGTTCCCTGTCTGCAAATTGATCGAGAGGGTGGACCGCCAATGGCGAGAAGACGATCCGTCACTGGCCGTGCAGGTCGCCCGAGCGCAGATTGCGGCCCTTCGCACGACGGGAGACGGCGAAGGGCGGTACCGAACCAAGTGGCAACTGGTGCGCAACCTCTACCATCTGGGGTATAATGCAGATGAGTTGCGGGAGGCTTTTCGCCTGATCGACTGGATGATGAGCTTGCCGGAGGCGTTGAGTCGGAAGTTCGTGCGAGAATTGACGGCTCTGGAGGAGGAACTGAACATGCCGTACGTCACGTCGGTGGAACGGATTGCAGAAGCGCGGGGTCGAGCGGAAGGTGAAGTGCAAGGGAGCTTGAATATCCTCCTGAGGCTGCTTGCCCGCGTGTGCGGTCCGCTTCCCCAAGAAGTCGAGCAGCGTGTCCGCCGATTGCCGGTGCAGCGGCTGGAGGCTTTAGCCGAGGCGGCTGTTGATTTTCGCTCCTTGCACGACGCCCAGGTCTGGTTGGACACCCACGAAAGACCAACCCAGTGACCCGCCGGACATTCCCGGCGGGCTTGCTGCACTCGCCTAATCCATGTGGCGCCGAAGCGTCGGTCGGTTTTTCGGTTCCCGCGCGGTCTTCCCGTTGCCACGGTCCGAGCCTCTAGCCTGGAGACCATCGCGATGCTTTCCCGTTACGTGCCTTGCTACCCCGCCATCCTCATCCTGCTTGCGGCACTGGCCGATGCCGGCGAGCGCCCCAAACCCAAGCCATCGGCCAAAGCGCCCGATACCGCGGAGACCGCCAAGGCCCTGCGGGAATACTACGAGGCCATGTCAGTGCCCAAGCCGTTCCTCGTCCGGACGGGCGCGGAGTGGACCTCCCATCGCGACCGGCTCCAAGCCGCCGTGCTCGAATGCGCCGGCCTGAAGCCTCTGCCCAAGCGGGTGCCGCTCGACGTGCGCGAGTCGCCCCCGTTGGACCACCCCTGGTGCACGGTCCGCCGCGTGTACTACCAGCTTTGGCCCGGCGTATACTCCTCGGGATTGCTTTTCGTGCCGAAGCAGTTCCGCGAGCGCCCGGCCCCGGCGATGCTCTCGCCGCACGGACATTGGCCCAACGGCAACGCCCATCCCGAGGTGCAGAAGCGATGCCTCAACTTCGCGCGGCTGGGCTACGTGACCTTCTCGTCGACCCAGAACCACTACGAGGACTTGTACATCGGCGTGTCGCACCAGACGTTGATGATTTGGAACAACCTGCGGGCGCTGGACTACCTCGAATCGCGGCCTGATGTCGACCGCTCGCGCATCGGCGTGGCCGGCGCGTCCGGCGGCGGGCTTCAAACCCAGATGGTCGTGGCGCTCGACCCCCGAGCCAAGGCGGCGACGATCGTGGGCCTGACGTGCGACTTCCGCGAGATCATGTTCCCCGACGCGGCCCATTGCACGTGCAACCACTTCCCCGGGGTGATGCAATGGACCGACCATCCGGAAATCAGCACGCTGGGCCTGCCGGCCCCGGTCCAGTACCTGACCATGAACGACTGGACCCGAACCTTCCAGAAGAACAACTTCCCCACGATCGAGAAGCTGTACGCGGCCAACGGGGCGGCCGGCCGGGTCGAGTGCAAGTACTTCGACACCGAGCACAACTACGACAAGACGAAGCGCGAGGAGACCTACGGGTGGATGGAACGGTGGCTTCGCGGCCGCCAGACCCCACGCCCCGAGCCCGAGCCGGAAACCAAGACCTTCGCCGTCGAAACGCTCGAGAAGCTCTCGGCCCCCGTGCCCGAGAACAAGGGTTTTGGCGAAATTAGCCGCATCTATCGGCAGGAGCGGGGATACCGGACGCCCTCGATCGCCTCGCGATCCGACTGGGAGACCTACCGCCAGTCGATGCTTGCAAGCCTTCGGAAGCTCCTGGGTGAGTCGGCAACACTCCCGCGGAGAAGCATGCGGCCGGAAGTCGCCCAGGGTGCCGGCGAGCCTACCCTTGCGATCGAGCGCATCGGTTGTCCGAGCGAGGGCCCGATCGTCGTGCCGGCCTACGTGGTTTGCGGCAAGGGGGCCGGCCCGGCCAAACGGCCCGTGGTCATCCTGCTCTCGTCGGCGGGGAAGGAGGCCCTGCTGAAGGAGACGGGCGAGGGATCGCCGCGGCACCGCGCCGGTCAGGGGACGCTTGTCGTGCTTCCCGACGTCCGCCCCCTGGGCGAGCTGTTCTCGACCGGGACCAAGGACCGCGCCCGGCAGGAACTGGCCTGGCAGCGCAACGGCATCGTCTGGGGTCGCCCCACGCCCGGCATGGGCGCCACCGACCTCCGCGCCGTGGTGGACGCCCTCGTCGCGCGGCCGGACGTCGATCCCAACCGCGTCGAGGTCGTCACGCGAGGCTCGGGCGAAGCGGCCGTCGCGGCCCTGTTCGCCGCCGCGCTGGACCCGCGCATCCGGTCGCTCGACGTGGACCTGGCAGGCTCGTGTTTCGAAAAACGCAACCTGCCGTTGGTGTCGTGCGTGCTCCAGCACGGCGACGTGCTTCAATGGGCCGCCTTGCTCGCCGACCGCCAGGTAACGCTCCGCCATGTGCCTCCGGAGGCCGGCGACGTGGCGTGGCTGGCCAAGGTCTTCGCCGCGGCAGGCAACCCCGACGGCCTGCGCATCGACCCATAAGGCGGGCACCCGGGGCGCGCGATGGCGTGGTCTCCGGCCCTGCCCCAGCACCGGCGGGAATTCACAGGTCCACGCGCACGCCCGCCAGTTTCGGAGCGATCGTGGCCACGTCTTTCCGGCAGGTCAGATCGAGCACCGGCGCCCGGACCGTGATCACGTGAAACGGCTCCCGAACGACGTCGATGAGGTGCTGCACCGCGTCGGGCAGCTCGTACTCGCCCCGCTTCGACGGCCGGATGCTTCGGCACGCCTCGAAGATCGCGGGGCCAAAGCGCCAACAGTTCATGCTGATCCAGAGCGGGCGGGGTAGAGCGGCCAGAGCGGCCTCGTCGGGCTTCTCCACGATCCGCTGCAACAGGCTGCTGCCGTCGATCTGCCCCACGGCGAACTGCCGGATCCGCTCGGGCGCGATGTTGCTCCCGGCGAACATCGCCTCCTGCTCGAACAGCGCCGTCCCGCACCCGGCAAGCCCGCGCAGCCGCGCGAGGGCCTCGATCGGGTAGTAATTGTCGGCATTGATGACCAGGAACGGGTCGCCCGCGGCGAACTCCTCGGCCGCGGCCACGGCGTCGGCGGTTCCCTTGGGCTCGCGTTGGACGGCGTAGTCGATGGCGATCCGCCGCGGCCGAAGCCCCTCGTAATAGCGTCGGATGACGTCGTGCTCCGGCGCCACGACCAGGCACACGCGGCGATAGCCCGCGTCGGCCAGGGCCGACAGCACGTAATCGAGGAACGGGCGGTCGATGGGCATCATCGCCTTGACGCCCGCGTCGGCCATCGCCTGTTGGCGCGGGTCGAGGGCCACCCCGGCCTCCGCCCGGCGCATTCGGGTGCCGAGTCCGCGAGCGAGGATGACCGCCTTATCCATCGAAAAGTCCGCCATGGAGGAGTCTCCCGGAGAAGTTCTTTTGGGGCACGCGCCACCTACCGCCTGCCTGAAACGCGAGCCATCCGTCTATTGTAATCACCCCACTTGTGGTGTTACGAGGTCAAATTTCCGTGTCTGCCTGGCCTCTTGACCCACAGCGCCCTCCCCAAGAGGCAACCAGCGTGTCCCATAGTAGCGTAAGGCTCATTGTCAGTTGGACTTGCAAGTCGTGTAGCGAGTGCGGCTCGTAGCGGCTATAATACCGCAGTGACGATCACGGAGGCATGTACGGATGTTTCGATTTTGCCCCCATTAGGGTGGGGCCCGTTGAGGCGTTCGACCGAGGGAGTCGTCGGCTCCGTGGCTACGTTGCCATGAGCGTTGTTCGGCCCCTTGTGGGCCGAAAGACGTGCCTGTCCCCTTCACGCCCGAAGGGGACAGTCCCATTTTCGCGCTCCTTCGCCGCGAAAATCGGGACAGTCCCCGTGAACGGTTACTGGTCGAAGCCGACAGGGACGGAACCGTGTGGGAGTCTTGCCATTGGATAAGACGAAATCTTCCGATCGCGCCGCACCGATGACGGAACGGGTCCAGGGCGTCGACGCGGGCGTCAAGCCGGTCCCTTTGGCCCCACCGGGCCCGAACGGCCAGGGCAACGGGGAAGCACCTCGGCGCCGCGCCACGGCGCACTCGATGGCGGCAAGCCAGCGCGACATCTCGGTCAGCGAGTTCTTCGCGAAGAACCGGCACCTCTTGGGCTTCGACAACCCGCGCAAGGCCCTGTTGACCACCGTCAAAGAGGCGGTCGACAACGCCCTCGATGCGTGCGAAGAGGCCGGCATCCTGCCCGAAGTCTGGGTCCATGTCCGCTCGACCGGCGAGAACCGGTTCCAGGTGGCCGTGCAAGACAACGGGCCCGGCATCCTCAAGAAGACCATCCCGCTGATCTTCGGCAAGCTGCTGTACGGCTCGAAGTTCCACCGCCTGCGCATGAGCCGCGGCCAGCAGGGCATCGGCATCTCGGCGGCGGGGATGTACGGGCTGTTGACCACGGGCAAGCCGGTCAAGATCATGTCGAAGATCGACAAGGGCAAGCCCGCCCACTACTACGAAATCCAGATCGACACGAAACGCAACGAGCCCGAAATCCTCAACGGCAAGGGCGAGGGCGACGAGATCCCTTGCGGCGAGCGCGGCCGGCAGGCCATCGAGAAGCTGGGCATCGAGTGGGTCGAGGTCGAGCATGGCACGCGCGTGACGATCGAACTGGAGGCCCGATTCCAGCGCGGCCGGGGAAGCGTCGACGAATACCTCGAGCAGACGGCCCTGGCCAATCCGCACGTCACGCTGCATTACATGGATCCCGAGGGCCAGGAGAAGCACTACCTCCGCGTGGCCGAGACCCTGCCGCCGGAACCCAAGGAGATCAAGCCGCACCCCTACGGCGTGGAGCTGGGCATGCTCGTCGCGATGCTCAAGGACGCCAAGGCCTCGACCTTGTCGCAGTTTCTGACCACGTCGTTTTCGCGGGTCAGCGCGGGGGTCGCCCGCCGGATCTGCGAGGCGGCCGGCCTGAGCCCGCGCGCCAGCGTGCGCAAGATCGGGCGGCACGAGGCCGACGCCCTGTACAAGGCGATCCAAGAGACGAGAATTCCCGCACCGGCCACCGACTGCATCTCGCCCATCGGCGAGGAACTCTTGCTGAAGGGATTGCACCAGCTCGTGCCGGGCGAGTTCTACGCGGCGGCGACGCGGCCCCCGGCCGTCTACCGCGGGAACCCCTTCCAGATCGAGGTTGGTCTGGCCTACGGGGGAGCCCCGGCGACGCACCGCGTGCCCAAGGAAACGCTCGTCGAGCTGCTCTCGCAGAGCGACGCCCGCACCTTGCGGCAGTTCCTGGCCACCACGTTCGACGGCCTGGGCGTCGAGGCGGCCGATCAGATCCTCCACACGGCGAAGCTCCGCCGGCGCATGTCGCCCGGCAAGCTCAAAGAGGCTGAAATCGACCGGCTCCACGAGGCCATGCAGAACGTAAGCCTCAACGACCGGCAGACGATGACCGTCTTGCGGTATGCCAACCGGGTGCCGCTCTTGTTCCAGGCCGGGGCCTGCGCGATCACCCAGACGGTGATGCAGACGAACTGGCGGGCTTATGGGCTGTCGCAGTCGCGCGGGGCGCTGCCCTCCGGCCCCGTGACCGTGATGGTCCACATCGCCAGCGTCTGGGTGCCCTTCACGAGCGAGTCGAAAGAGGCGGTGGCCGGCTACCCGGAGATCCAGAAGGAGCTGCGACTGGCCCTCCAGGCGGTGGGCCGCAAACTCGGCATGTACCTCAAGCGCCGCCAGAAGGCCCGGCACGAGGGCGAGCGCCGGAACCTCTTTCTTCGCTACCTGGGCGAGGTGGCCACCGCGGTCAGCCGCATCAACCGGACCGACCGTGACGCCCTGTACGAACAACTCCTCAAGGTCGCCAAGCGCAAGACCGCGGAGGCCGACGCCAAGTACGACGAGCGCGGCCAGCGGATCGACGAGGAGGAAGACCTGGGCGAGCACGTGCTGATCGTCGAGCGGGCAACAAGCCCGACGCCGGTCCCCGCCGCTTGCGTCGCTCCCGCCGAGCACCCCGAGGTCGCGGAAGTCGACGACGAAATCGACTAGTGGAAGCCTCCAAGCCGCAACCGAAAGGCGACGCGGCTTGGCGGTCGCGTGGCGTTTATCCTTCATCCCGCACCGTTCATCCCGCACCCCTTCGATGGCCAAGAAACCCCGCACATCCGCCGCCGAACAGCGCGAGATCGACCCTAAGGACCTCAGTCCCCGCGACCGCAAGACGCTCGGCCAGATCACCGGCCTGGCCGACACCGTGGTCAAGGCGGCCGCATCGGGTCGCGATCCCGCGATGGACATCCCGGCGCGGACCCTCTCGAACGTCCGCTATAACAAGACCAAACGGTTCATCGAGATGGGCGCTGCCACCAACCGGCGGCAACTGTTCAATCTCAACCAGGCCAAGAGCTACATGCAGACGATGCTGGTGGCCGAGGGCGCCAAGCGGCTGATCGTCCAGGGCAAGACCACCAGCCTCCGTGGCATGTACTATCTGCTGAAGCACACCATCGAGGGCACCCGCGAGGAGACCTTCGACGATCAGGAAGAATCGGACAGCGTGATCGAAGACCTCGAGGTCGCCATCGAGGCGCTCCGCGAAGAGTTGCACGTCTACGCGAAGAACGCCGGGGCCATGGTCGGCGAGATCACCCTGATCGACAGCGGCGACACGATCGACTGCACGCGCATGGGCTCGGGCGGGTACTCGATCCCCTCGATCGTCGAGCCCGAGGTGATCCAGTTCGCCAAGTGCAACGCGAAGTTCATCCTCCATGTCGAAAAAGACACGGTCTGGCGGCGGTTCAACGAAGACAAGTTCTGGAAAACCCACAAGTGCATCCTCACCCACGGCGGCGGCCAACCGCCGCGCGGCGTGCGCCGGCTCTTGTACCGCATGCACCACGAGCTGGACCTGCCGGTGTATTGCCTCCTGGACAACGACCCCTGGGGGTACTACATCTACAGCGTGATCAAGCAGGGATCGATCAACCTGGCCTACGAGTCGAAGCGCATGGCGATCCCCGACGCACGCTATCTCGGCCTGCGGTCGAAGGACTTCGAGGAGTGCGGCCTGTCCAACAGCGTGAAGATCGACCTCAGCGACACCGACCGCAAGCGGGCTCACCAGATCATGAAATACCCCTGGTTCGCCCACAAGAAGCCGTGGCAGAAGGAGATCGAGAAGCTCCTGGAGAACGGCTTCAAGCTGGAAGTCGAAGCCTTGATCTCGAAGGACATCAGCTACGTGACGGAAGAGTACACGCCCCAGCGCCTGGCCGACCAGGATTGGCTGGACTAGGCCTCGCCAGACCACAGCATCGCGGGCCGCAAGACCGCCTCGGGCAGCGCGAGCGGTCGGATCTCCTCGTCCCCGGCGAAGATCCGGATGCTTCGGTAGCGGCCGCCGCGCGGCTCGCGACGCACCTCCACGGTCCGCTCCGGCAGGTTGGCGATCCCATAGTCCGCGATCCCGGCGGCAGCGTACAATGCCGCCTTTTCCCCCCGATCGTATTCGAGACTGCTGTCGGCCACCTCGATCAGCAAGAGCACCGCGGAGGCGAGAGGCCGGCCGCTCCAATAATCGCCCGGGGCGACCCAGGCGATGTCGGGCTCCGGAACGCTCTCCTCGGCCGGCAAGCCGATCGAGTTCTGCACCCGAACCCAAATCCGCTCTTCAGGGACGCTCCGGACGCTCCAGTGATTCAGCCGATCGACGACCACCTCATGCGAGGGACCTGAAGGGGACATCTCGCGAACCTCCCCTCGAATGAGTTCCACGTGGCGGCGCTTCTCGCCCTCGAAGAATCCCAACGCGATCATCTGATCGTATTCAGCCAACGAGAATCGGGCGATCGTGCTCATGGGCATCTTCCCCAGGAGAGGAGTGCATTATACCGCGATCACGGTTCCAGCACGATCTTCCCCGCCAGAACGCCCGAGCGGTGCAGCGTGCTTTGCTCCTGAAGCCGGTGGGCCTCGGCCGTTTCCGAGAGCTTCATCACGCGGCTGATGCGGGCCCGGAGCTTCCCCTCGGCCAGCCAGCGGTTGATGTCCTCGGCCGCCTTCTGCTGCTGGTCGGCCGGGGCATTGAACATCGCGAAACCGACGACCTGGCAGTCGCGGGTGTAGAAGGGGCCGACGGGAAAGACCGGCTTCGCGTCGCGCCCGGCCATCAACACCACGCGGCCTCGCAAGGCCAGGTGACCGATCGCCCGTTCGAGATCCGGCTCGCGGAGCGTCTCCCACCACACGTCGACGCCCTTGGGCGCTGCCTGGCGGAGGGCCTCGCTTTCGTCCTCGCGGTGGT
>JANLFZ010000001.1:32363-35832 GCA_024653385.1 Thermoguttaceae bacterium
GGGATCACCACATCGGCCCCGAACTGCCGGCAGTACTCGACCTTCTCGTCGCTGCCGGCCGTGGTAATGACGCGGGCGCCGATGATCTTCGCCATTTGCACCACGCACGAGCCCACGCCGCCGGAACCGCCGTGAACGAACAGCGTCTCGCCGCGGCGCAGTCGGGCATCGCGGAACAAACCCAGGTGGGCCGTGATCCCCACCAAGGCCGTGGCGGCCGCGTCGCGGTCGCTCACGCCCGCCGGCGTGGGGTACAGCCACGCCTCGTCCACGGCGGCGTACTCGGCGAAGGTCCCTTGGCGTCCCAAGAGCCCCTGGTTGCTCCCCCACACCCGGTCGCCCCGCTTGAAGCGCGTCACCCCGGGACCAACCGCCTCCACCGTGCCCGACAGGTCGCAGCCCACAATGAACGGCTTGGGCAAGTCCCAGCCGATTGCCCCGCTGCGAATGTACGTGTCGACCGGGTTCACGGCCACGGCACCCACGCGCACCAAAACCTCGCCCCTCTTGAGTGTGGGCTCCGGCAAGTCGCCGTAGACGATGCTCTCTGGCGGCCCGGGCTGTTGGATGTACGCAGCCTTCATCGCATTCCCCCTTTCGGAAGTCGGTGAACACCGAAGATCAAGGTACGTAAAGGTACGTACGGGGCGGTCGCCGAGCAAGAGGCCGGCGAGACACCGACCGGCGGCGCGTCTTGCGGTTTGGGCATCAGGGGCGGGACTTGGGTGGCGGGCTGACCAGCAGCGAACTGGCCATCACGATCACCCCCAGACCCACGATGGCCAACGTCACGGTTAGCCAGCGCGTGTTCCGCTCGCGGAGCCTCTCGAACTCGATCTCCCCGGGCAGTAGCGCGATACCATCGCTGTAGGTGTACGAACGCCAAATGTCGAGACTCTGCAGCGGCGTGAGTTGATCGACCCCGAGGAGTTGCGGCCGGCCACGGTAGACGAGAACCGACAAGGCCAGGCCCAACGCGAAGAAGACCGCGCCCAAGAGCACCAACTTCTTGCGGGTGCTCCATGTGCCAGCGGCGCTGGGACGGGAGTCGTGTTGCTCGACACGTTCCAGCAAGCGAAGTCGCTGCATCGTGGGGACGGTCAGATCCTCCCCACACGGGCAGCGCAACGACTGCCCGGCTTGGGTGGCCTCGACGGGGTGCTTCCGACCGCAGGAGCACGAGAGAAGATACGTGATTTTCAATCCACAGTCCTCCTGGCCGAAAACGTGCGGTCGGTAGTCGCCGTTCTGGGGTTACTACGTAATGATGGGTAGGGAGGTTTGGTGCTCCCCACGAGAGTTTACTATGTTCCCCAGTCATCCCATTTTAACGTGCCATTGAAGCCAGGAGGTGGTTCGAAAAAAGAATTCAAGAAAGTGGCTCAGTCCTGCGCTGGACGGTTGGTTTGTTCGTGTTAGAATACGTTGGTGACCCCGCACGCCTAGCCTCGGCCAAAGAGGCCTTTGGGTGAGAAAGCCCCGCGCTCCGCCCGTTCATGTCCGGGGGTCCTTGTGCGCCGATCGCACAGTGCTGAAGCCTGATCGTTGATCTGGTTGTTTGTGTACGTGACGCTTTGCGCTTCGGGCGGTGTGGGACACGGACGGCACGGCAAAGCGCCCACCACGGGCTGGATCGTGGTACGCGAAGGACCGGGGGCGTCGGGCTTCTTCTTCGGCGGCTGTTTTCTTTCTCCGAACCGAATCCCTTGCCAAATGTCGAGGCGCGCCACCTCCTCGCCAAACCCGGTGGCATAATTGCGTGGCTCACCGCGCCTTGGGGATATCCCGCGGCCGTTCGGACCCCACTGGACACGTAAAGGGAGTGTTGCATTGTACGACGCAGAACTCTTGGACGATTTCGACGAACTCGCTCCTCAGCCGGAAGACGAAGAAATCGACCTCGAAGCGAAGGCCGAGGAATCCTTGGAACTCGACGATCCCGACCTGGAGGACGCGGTCGACGAGGTGGAGGCGGAGGATGATGACGGGTTTGAAATCGATTCGGGGTTGGAGGACCTCCTGGGAGCGGAGGACACCGAGTCTTGGTCGGACGATCCCGTCCGGATGTACCTCACGCAGATGGGCGAGATCCCCCTGTTGACGCGCCAGCAGGAAATCGCCCTGGCCAAGCAGATCGAAATCACCCGGTCCCGCTTCCGCCGCCGCGTCGTCGAGTGCGATTACGTGATGCAGCAGATCGTGCGCACGCTCCGGCGCGTCCACGAAGGCGAACTGCCCTTCGACCGCACCGTGCAGGTGTCCGTGACCGACCGGCTCGAGAAGGACCAAATCCTCGGCCGACTCCCGCATAACCTGCGCACGCTCTCGGTCATTCTCAAGCGCAACCGCCACGACTACCGCGTGGCCACCAGCCGCAGCCGGCCCTTGGGCCAACGCAAGGCGGCGTGGCGTCGCCTGGGCCGCTCGCGACGCCGGGCCGTCTTGCTGATCGAAGAATTGGGGCTGCGCACCCAGCGCATCGAACCCTGGATCAAGACGCTCGAGGACTACAGCCGACGCGTCGACGAACTCAAGGCCCGGATCGACGAGCACCGCAAGGCCGGGGGCCCCGCGCGGGAGCGCGAGCCCTGGCTCGCCGAGTTCCGCAACATCCTCCGCGCCACCCAGGAGACCCCCACCAGCCTCCGCAACCGCGTGCGCTACATCAAGGCCATCTATGCCCAGTACCAAGAGGCTAAACGCGGGCTATCCGAAGGGAATCTCCGCCTGGTCGTCTCGATCGCCAAGAAGTACCGTAACCGCGGCTTGAGTTTCCTCGATTTGATCCAGGAGGGGAACGCGGGCTTGATGCGGGCGGTCGACAAGTTCGAGTACCGCCGCGGCTTCAAGTTCTGCACCTATGCCACGTGGTGGATTCGCCAGGCCATCACCCGGGCCGTCGCCGACCAGAGCCGGACCATCCGAATTCCGGTCCACATGGTCGAGACGATGTCGCGCGTGCGCAACGTGTCGCGGCGCCTGCTTCAAGACCTCGGCCGCGAGCCGACCATCGAGGAAACCGCCCACGCCAGCGAAACCCAGCTCGACGAGACCCGCCGGGTCATGGCCATGAGCCGTTACCCCATCAGCCTCGATCGGCCCGTGGGCAATAGCGAAGACAGCCACTTCGGCGACCTGTTGCCCGACTCGGCGGCCGAGAACCCCGCCGTCGGCGCCACGCAGGAAATGCTCCGCAAACAGATCAACAAAGTGCTCAAGACCCTCAGTTACCGCGAGCGCGAGATCATCAAACTCCGGTACGGCCTGGGCGACGGCTACAGCTACACCCTCGAAGAGGTGGGACACATCTTCAAGGTCACGCGCGAGCGTATCCGCCAAATCGAAGCCAAGGCCGTGCGCAAACTCCAGCAGCCTTGCCGCAGCCAGGAACTCGTCGGATTTCTCGATTGACGCCGGTCCCACGGCAGCAGGGCACACCCAAGCCGGGTCGTTGGCGCGGCCCGGCTTG
>JANLFZ010000001.1:35842-40014 GCA_024653385.1 Thermoguttaceae bacterium
TGGAACCACCCATCACGCGGGAATATACTCGAACAAGGGCGAAGACAATCGCTGGTCCCGCGTTTTCGGGGAGTGGCCATGTCCCTTGTTCCACGACGGCACTTTAGGGCGCATCGAGTCGCGATCGTGCTCTGCGCGGCGTGTCTGGCCGGCTGTTCCACCGAGATGGCGTCCCCGACGTTGGACGTTTCCGCCGAGGCGACCCCCGAATCGGCCATGGGGTTCTACCAGCGAGCCGTCCAGCGCCGCGCGGCGGGACGGCTCGACGAAGCCCTGGCCGACCTCGATCAGGCCTTGGCACTGAGCCCGAGCCTCGTCGATGCGTACCGCCAGCGGGCCGCGATCCACCGCAGCCAGGGGCGGTTCGAGAGAGCGATCGAGGACGCCTCGCGAGCCATCCAGCTCGATCCGCGCAACGCCTGGCTCTACAACGAACGTGCGGCGATGCTCGAGGCGGCGGGCCAGTTCGAGGCGGCCCTGCATGACGCCCGCGAGGCCTCGCGCCTGGACCCGAAACTGGCCGATGCCTGGTTCCGGCGCGGCGTGTGCGAGGAGAAACTGGGTCGGCTGCAATCGGCCCTCGATCTGTACGGCGAGACCCTCCGGCTGGACCCTCGGCACCCCGACGCCCTGGCGCGGCGCAGCGCCGTGAACCTCGCCCTGCGGCGTCATGCCCAGGCCCTGGCCGACATCGAGGCGGCCATCCAGTTGGGCCAGACCGGGCCGCAATGGCGCGCCCGGCAGGCCACGTGCCTCTTGGCGTTGGGCCAGCCCGAAAAGGCCGTCGAGGCGTTGACCGATGCCCTCGCGCGGTCCCCCAACGATGCCGCACTCTACTACGAGCGCGCGACGGCGCGCGGGCAGGCCGGCGATGCGTCCGGCGCCTTGGCCGACCTCGACAAGGCCCTCTCGCTTCGCCCCGACCACAAGCAGGCGCTCTTGGCGCGGGGGCTCTTGCACGAGCGGGCCGGCCGGGCAGAAAAGGCCGTCGCCGACCTGACCACCTTGCTCGAACACGACCCCCGCCTGCTGGCCGCGCGTCTGGCGCGGGCCAGGGCGTGGGTCAGGCTCGGCCGGCGCGACAAGGCCGTGGCCGACTACAGCGAGGTCCTGGCGATCGACCCGAAAAACGTCGAAGCGTACAACGGCCGGGGTCAGGCCTTTGTCGAACTGGAACGGCTTGACGCGGCGCTGGCCGATTTCCGCGAGGCGGCCTTCCTCGATCCCCGTTCCGTTTCGGCATGGAAAGGCCAGGGAGATATTTGGGCCTCGTGGGGACAATGGCAAATGGCCGTTTTCCGCTATACCGACGCCCTGCGCGCGGACCGGCATAACGCCTCGGTGTACTACCGCCGCGGGATCGGGTATGCGAGGCTCGGGCAGGCGCCCGAGGCAATCGCCGACCTGACCCGAGCCCTCCAGGTCGAACCTCGCCTGCCCGACGCCTACGCCCAGCGCGGCATCCGGTACCGGGCACAGGGCGACGCCGCCCGGGCCGAGGCCGACCTCACCCGGGCGATCGAATTGGGCCTGGCCGACGCGGCGACCTACTGCGAGCGGGGCGCGGCCCGGCGCGACCAGCGCAAGTTCCGCGAGGCAATCGCCGACTTCGAGGCGGCGCTGGCCCGGGACCCCAAGTCGGCTGCCGCCTACCACGGGCGAGGTACCGTGCTGGCGACCCAGCGCGAGTTCAAGAAAGCCATCCACGATTTCTCCCTCGCGATCGACCTTCGCCCCAACGACGCCTCCCTGTACTACGACCGCGGACGGGCGTATCAGGCGACGCCCGATCGGGAAAACGCGATTGCCGACTTCGAGCGAACCGTGCGACTGCGACCGGACTTCGCCGAGGCATGGCTGGCCTTGGGCCTTGCCTTGGGACCCGACGAGGTTCCCGATCGGGCGATCGCCTGCTTCGACCAGGTCCTGCGGCTTGTGCCTCGGCACGCGGAGGCCCTGCGCCGGCGGGCCCGCGCGCTGGCGGCCAAGGGGGACTACGGCACGGCGATCCGCGACCTCACCGCGGCCATCGAGTTGGAACCCGACCATGCCGGCGACTACGCCCTGCGGGGCGAGTGTTACCTCCGAAACGGCGACCTCGACCGCGCCGTTGCCGACCTGAGCGTGGCGGTCGTGTTCGATCCGGGCCTCGCGGAGGCGCGCTACCACCGCGGGATCGCCCTGCTTCGAAAAGGCCGCTCGCTGAAGATCGGCAAACCCGGTGACGCCGCCGCGCGGTTGCGGCAGAACGCGCTGGAAGAGGCGGTACGCGATTTCACCGATGCCTTGGCGCGGGCCCCCAACCTCCCTGGGGCACACTACAACCGGGGCATCGCGCAGGCCGAGCAGGCGGCCCTGACATCGCAGTTCGTCGGCCCGGAAGCAGCGCGGCAGGCCGTGGAGATCTGGGAGAAATCGGCCGAGGACCTCCAGCGCGCGGTGAAGCAGAACCCCAACGACGCCGACGCCTGGTACTACCTGTCCGTGGCCTATGCCGAGAGCGGACGCGCCGAACAGGCCGCCTCGTCGCTGGCCCGGGCCCGCGAATTGGGCAACCGCTGGCCCGACCCCACGGCCGGCAACCGCGCGGTGAACGACTGGATCGCGCAATCGCGTCTGGCCGCGACCGGACGGTGAGCGGGAAGCAGCGTGACGTGGGTGTTCCCCCGCCCACGCGCGGGTGGCGCGGGACAGGCCCCTACACGGTTACGGAAAGGCGACCGGCGCGGGTCACTTCAACTGGCCGATCTTCTGGGGAAGCACGACTTGCGGCGGCGCGATCTTCAGCTCGCGGCAGACGTCGGAAAGTCGCTTGAGGATTCCGCCCGCCAGGGAGCTGGCGTAGTGGAGGTTGTGGATCCCGTTGGCCGCGCGGAGGAACGCCAGGTCGTGTTCCGCGTCGGCAAGTTGGGAGTCCAAAGCGGCCGCCCGCGATGGATCCAGCGTCGCCGACGAGAGGGCCTCGCGGGCGTGTTTCGCGGCCGATCCCATGCCCGCCAGTGCCGACTGAAGCTGGTCCTGATAGGACTTCAGCGCCGGCAGGGCGGAGGCCTCATGGCATGCGCCGCAGGACTCGATCGACGCCTTCCAGATCACCTCGCCCTTGGTTCCCGCCTGCTTGAAGCGGTGGCAGGTGCGGCACTCGACGCGGACGTTGAGCATGGCGCCGGAAGTCGGCGGAATGCTCTTGCCGCCGAGACCGCGCAGCAGGTTGATCTGCTCGCGGTGGTGGTCGGGATGGCACGCCGCGCAGTCGGAGGCGGCGTGTTCGAGCTTGTCGCGGTCGAGCGAGTGCTCGATCGACAAGTGGCAATCGAGGCAGTCGATCTTATGGTCGGTGACGTGCTTCTGGTGCATGAACACGTGGTCGTCGATCTTGGCGAGGTCTTCTTGGCGATTGTGGCACACGCCGCACCGTTCGCGGGGGACCTCGCCGCGGCCCCGGATGAGGTCGCCGTGGCAGTTGGCGCAATCGACGCCGCGCTGGTAGGCCAGGTCGTGGGTGAACATGACCCCGCCGCCGAGATCGATCGCCTTGTCGGGGATGGCGTGGCATCGCGTGCAGGCGCCCAGCCCTTCGTTGAAGCGGCCCTCCTTGAAGTGGCAGAGGAAACAGGTCGAGGTGGTGACCGTCATGTGGCTCCCCTGGACGATCTGGCTGTGGCAGCTCGTGCAGCGGAGCGTCTTGCCGCGGCGCAGATCGCCCAGGTGCTGTGCGTGATCGAAGGGCACGCCGTGGAAATCGACCCGGCCCGACAGCAAGCGCGTCTCGTGGCAGCCCGAACGCAGGCAACTCGCGTCGGGGATTTCGGCAGCCGGCCTGGGGCCTTCGCTCTGGGTCACGTACTTGGCCAACTGGACCAACCCGAGCAGTTTTCCGCGAACCTTCCCGCCGAACCCGGGCGGAAAATGGCACTCGATGCACGAGACGTCCTTGTGGGTCGAGTTCAGCCACGACTGGTAGTACGGCTCCATGATGTGGCAGCTTCGGCAGAACTCGGGACGCGAGGTATACCAACCTGCCCCCGCCGTGGCCAACACCGCGGCCACCAGCAGCACGCCCAGCAAGGCCGCGGCCCGGGCGAGCAACCACCGGGCGCGGCGCAGCGCGGTTTTCCACCGCGGGGGTTGGGCGACCGGCCCCGAAGCCGGTTCGTCCCCGGGACTTGGAT
>JANLFZ010000001.1:40024-42249 GCA_024653385.1 Thermoguttaceae bacterium
CGAATCGACGCGTTGGTCAGTCATCGGCAAACCCTTCCGGGCCAGGCCCGCGCCCGCCCTATGTCCCCAGGCCGGCCACGATCATTCCCGCCAGCAAAGCCAATCCCACGCACAGCGCGAGGTAGCCGAGCAGCTTGACCGTCCAGAGGCGTCGCTGCGACGGAACCGTGGCCACGCGCTGGTCGAGTTCGCCGCTTTCCCGCATGCGCTCGAGGTAGGCAGGCCGCTCGTCGGCCATCTCCTCCTCGCTCACCAGGCCCGTCAGCACCGACATGTCGGCCGGGAACTTGTCGGGGCGGAAATGCGTGTTGAAGAAGTGGATGGCGAACACGAACCCGGTGGCCAACAGGGCCTGCGTCGAGTGGATCACCTTGGCGATGTTCAGCGTCACGGCCGGCAAAAAGGCCGTGAACAGGACCGGAAACCACAAGATCAACCCGGTAAAACCGATGATGACCACGTCGGCGCACGCGCCCCAGAAGTCGAATTTCTCCCAGTAGCTCCAGCGCTCGAACGTGGGCTTGGGCCCCAGGCCGAAAAACCACCGGATCATGCGGACCAGGTCCTTCAAGTCGCGCCAGTTGGGCACGGGCGAGTCGGGCCCGAACACCGCCTCCCTGAGCGACCCCTTCCGCATCCCGTTGCCCACCACGTGGCGGACCATCCGGCCGATGTAGATGAAGAAGCAGCCGAACGTGACCAGGCCGAAAATGCGGTGCCACGTGCTGGTCTGCTGGAACCCGCCCAAGGCAAAGGCGAGCGATTTCGCCCACGCCGACTCGCTGTACTTCAGGGGCAGCCCGGTCAGCGCCAGCCCCAAGAACGAGATCAAGAGGAACGAATGGCTCCAGCGATGGAACGGCATGAAGCGGACATACGCCCGGTGACCCGGCACGAGCCCCTTGGGACGGCCATGCTGCCACACGTGGATCAGGCTTCGAACGAACCACAGCACGGTGTGGACGCCGAAGACCGCGAACACGGTGATCAAGAGCGTCATGAAGAACAAGTAGACGCCGTGGACCAGCGGGTTGCGTTCCGGGTCGGTGTGGTCGATGTGCGGATCGAAATTCACGAAATCGCCCGACCCCACGACGTGGCACTGTCCGCACGTCGCTGCCCGGTTGCCGGGGGCCAACCGCGAGTTCGGGTCGGTCACCGCGAGGATGTCGTGCGCCCCGTGGCAGTCGGAGCACTTCGCGCCCGGCCCGTAGCCCAGCTCGGTCAACTCGCCGTGCAGGCTCATGGCGTAGGTCGTCGAGAGATTGGCGTGGCAGTTGCCGCACCGGTGCGGCAACGCCAATCGGAAGGCGACCGACTCGGGGTGAATCTGGTCGTGCCCCTGGTGGCAGTCCGTGCAGCTCGGCTTGCGCTTGGCCCTGCCGCCCGGCGCCTCGCGATCGGCCATGGCGCCGGCGCCGTTGCCGCGGGCGTGGACGCTCGCCTCGAGTCGCTCCTCGATGAACCGGTGGCACTTGCCGCACGTCTTGGCCACGCGCGTCGGATGGAGCGTCGACTTCGCGTTTCCCGCGTAGTAAATCCCATGACTCCCATGGCAGTCGGCGCAGACGGCCGTGACCTGCAAGCCCGACTTGTACAGGCCGTGCCCGTGGACCCCCGTGCGATACGTCTCCAGGTCGTTCTTGTAGGTTTCCAGCCGCTGCCGATGGCAGTCGTCGCACGTCTTGACCTGGTTGTCGGGGAAGAGCGGCGAGCGGGGATCGCGCACGGCGAACAGGTGGTGTGATGTCGGCCCGTGGCACTTCTCGCATTCCAACGGCGTGCCCCGACCCTGTTCATCTCGTTTCTCCCCCGCCTTGCCGTGGACGCTCTCGTTTAGCCGCGTGACCAGCCCCTGATGGCAATGGATGCACGCCTTGCGAACCTCGGAAAGCGGCTTGCGGAACCCATCCTCCTCGGCGTGAGCGAGCCTGGCCTCGGGCACCTCGGGGCTGCCGCCGTGGCAATCGTGGCAGTTGACGCCCTTGACGAAATGGGCGTCCTCGGCCAGCTTGTCCTTGGGGATGTACAGCCGCTGGTTCTGCGCGTCCCACAGATCGGGATCGCCGTGGCACACCAGGCAGGCGTTCTTCTCCGCCGCAAGCTGCGAGCCTTTCGGCGTCGGACCGGCTCGATGCGGCGCGGGCGTGGCCTTGGCCGCCGGCTCGGGCGTCGGCTTGCGCGGCGTCTGGGCCTCGGGCGCCCCCTTGCCGGGAACCGGAGGT
>JANLFZ010000199.1:0-3670 GCA_024653385.1 Thermoguttaceae bacterium
CAAGGAGTCCTGCTGTCGAGCCTCGGCGGCGGCAAGGGTCTCGGCGCGCTCGGCACGATCGAACTGACCGACCGCGGCGGCGCCACCGCCACGGTGGATCTCGCCGGCGCCGAGACGCTGGCCGACGTGATCGACCGGATCAACGCCGCGGGGCTCGGCATCACGGCCAAGGTCAACCGCGCCCGAAACGGCCTCGAAATTCGCGACACCACGGGACAGTCGGGGAACCTCGTCGTCGCCAGTGCCGACGGCACGGCTCAGCGCCTGGGCATCGAGGTCGATGCCGCGGTCGACTCGGTCCAAAGCGGCGATCTCCACCTCCAGGTCGTCGCCCACAACACGCTCTTGGAAGACTACAACGGCCGCGGCGGCGTCTCGCGCGGGGGCTTCACGATCGTCGATAGCACCGGCCGGCGGGCCTTTATCGACCTGAGCGACTCCCGGGTGCGCACCATCGGCGACGTGATCCGCAAGATCAACCAAGCGGCGCTGGCGGTGCGAGCCGACATCAACGACACCGGCGACGGTCTGGTGCTTCGCGACACCGGCGGGGGAGCCGGCAAGCTCGCCGTGATCGAGGGACCGGGGACCACCGCCGCCGACCTCCATCTGCTCGGCGTCGCGACCACTTCCCAGGCCGACGGGGTGACCACCCAGTCTATCGACGGCTCGACGACCTACACCGTCACCTGGGACGACAGGGCCTCGCTGGGCGACGTGGCCGGTTTGATCGAGGGCCTTCGCGCCGGCGTGTCGGCCAAGGTCCTGTCCGACGGATCGAGCCAGCCCTACCATCTCGCCTTGATCAGCCAGCGTGCCGGCAAGGCGGGGGCGTTGGTCCTCGACACCTCGCAAGCCACGCTCGCCTTCGACCAGACGGTTCGCCCCCAGGATGCCCTCCTGCTTTTGGGCGGCGCCGACGACCCGGCCGCCGGCATGTTGGTCTCCGGCCCGTCGAACACCTTCACCGGTCTGGTGGACGGCCTCAAGCTCGAAATCAAGCAGGCCACCGGCCGGCCCGTGACGGTCACCGTCACGCAATCCGACGCCGACTTGACGGCCAGCGTCAAGACGATGGTCGACAACTACAACAAGTTCCGCAAGCGCCTCGGCGAGTTGACGGCCTACGACCCGACCACCAACAAGCGATCGACCTTGACCGGCGACGCGACCGCCCTGCGCCTGGACAACGACCTGTCGTACTTCCTCAGCGGGAGGATCTCCGGCGGGCGCATCCAGTCGCTTGGCGAGCTGGGGATCACATTCAAACAGGACGGTTCGCTCGCGCTGGACGACGCGAAGCTCAAGGCCCGCTTCGCCGAGGACCCCGAGGCGGTCCGCCAGTTCTTCGCCACGGCGAACACCGGGTTCTCGGCCCGCCTCGACCGACTGCTCGAGCAGGCCGCCGGCCAGGACGGCTCCCTCTTGGCGGCGCGCGTCAAGGCCCTGCAAGACAAGATCGCCGGCCAACAGACCCGCCTGGAGTCGATGAACAAGCGTCTGGAGACCGAACGATACCGGCTCTTGCTGGAGTTCTATCGGATGGAAACGGCCATCGGCAAGCTGCAAAACAACCTGAACGCCATCTCGTCGATCAAGGTCTTCGAGCCGGTCACGAGTTGGAAGAAGTCCTAAACGCCCATGGTCCTTGCCCGCCCGAATCGACGGGCGGAGCCTGCGACCAAGAAACCACGCCTTTCCGCCCGACTCCCGCCGGCGCTTCTAACCACCACGAACCCCTGAAAAGGCATCTCGGATGACTGCCTCGATTCGCGAAAACTACCTGGTCACGGAAGTCCTGACTGCCACGCCTCAGAAGCTGCACCTGATGCTCGTCGAGGCGGCCATCCGCGCGGGCCAGCAGGCCCGCCAGCACTGGCGATCGGGCGACAACGAAGCGGCCTCCGAGGCCCTGATCCGCGCTCAGGAAATCATGAGCGAATTGGTCGCCGGGCTGAACCGGGAGGTCGAGCCCGACCTCGTCCGCCGTGTCGCGTCGGTCTACCTGTTCATCTACCGCAGCCTGATGGAAGCGAACTTCCTCCGCGACGAGAGCAAGCTGGCCGACGCCCTGCGCGTGCTCGAGATCGAGCGTCAGACCTGGCGCGCCGTGTGCGAAAAGCTGGGAAACGACCAGCCCGTCGCCCCGCGCGCCGACGCCGCGGAGTTGCAAATCACGGCCCCCAAGGCCCCGATCCCTCCGCCGGCCGTCGAACTCCCCGCGGCGCCCGACTACGCCGGAGGCTTCTCCCTGGACGCCTAGGCGCCGGTTCGCTATCCTCATGGGAATGCCCTGCGCGCGGGAGGGCCGCGCGTTTTCGGTTGCCGCGAGGAAATGCCGCCGGTGAACCCCTCGGTACAACGGATTCGCGTCGGACACAGCCCCGATCCCGACGATGCCTTCATGTTCTATGCCCTGGCCAAGGGCAAGCTCGACACGGGGCGGTATCGCTTCGAGCACGAGCTGGTCGACATCGAAACGCTCAACCGCCGCGCGCTTTCCGGCGAACTGGAGCTGACCGCGGTGAGCGTGCACGCCTACGCGTACCTCGCCGACCGGTACGTGCTTTGCCCTTGCGGGGCGAGCATGGGCGACCGCTACGGCCCGATGCTCGTCGCCCGGACGCGGTGCCCGACGGCCGACCTGGCCCGCGCGTCCATCGCCGTGCCCGGCACCCTCACGACGGCCTATCTGGTGCTGCGCATGTGCCTGGGCACGGCGTTCGAGGAGGTCGTCGTTCCGTTCGACCGGATCCTCGATGCGGTCGCCGCCGGCGAGTACGCAGGTCGCCGGATCGACGCGGGCCTGATCATCCACGAGGGACAGCTCACCTACGCCGAACACCGGCTCGAGTTGGTTGTCGATCTGGGGCGCTGGTGGTTCGACGAGACCGGCCTGCCGCTGCCCTTGGGCGCCAATGCCTTGCGCAAGGACCTCGGGCCCGAGACGATTCGCGAGGTGAACTCCCTCCTCCGCCAGAGCATCGAGTACGGATTGGCCCACCGCGCCGAGGCCCTCGACTACGCCTTGGGCTTCGGCCGCGGGTTGGACCGCGCGAAGGCCGATCGGTTCGTGGGCATGTACGTCAACCAGTGGACCCTCGACTTCGGACCCCAGGGCCGCGAGGCGGTAGCCCAGTTGCTTGGCCGCGGCCACGCGGCCGGGCTGATTCCGCGACCGGTCATCCCGGAGTTCGTCCCGGAGTCGGAACCGGGAGGCGGCCGGGTGGCACGCCCTGAACGGACGTGAAGGGCGTGGCCCGCGCCGCCCGACCACGGCCGTCGCCGCGCTCCGGCCGTGCCGCCCGACGCGGACTCCCAGGAGTCCTGACCACGGGTGCATCCGAGGCGGACGGTCTACCACGTGTCGCGTCCGGCGGCGCGGGGTGTCTCGAGTTCGCCGCGGAGGGGTTCGGGTTCCGGCTGGCCGTTCCCGTTGCCGCGGGGTCGCACCGTGCCCCGGTCGCGGAGGATTCGGCCGAGGTGTTTGCGGGCGACTCGGCAATGGACCGTCACGCGCGCGTCGCGGTACTGTTTCGAGAGCACTTCGGCATGGGCGGAGAGGAAGGCCATCAGCCGGCCGTTTTCGACGCCCATCTCTACATCCACGTCGAGAAACGTGCGGCCGAGGGCATCGGGCCGCTGACCGTCGCCGTGGCCGATGCCCTCG
>JANLFZ010000199.1:3680-4630 GCA_024653385.1 Thermoguttaceae bacterium
GTGCGGCCGAGGGCATCGGCCACGGCGACGGTCAGCGGCCCGATGCCCTCGCCGGTCCGAGCGCTGATGGGGATGGCGGCCGGGTAGCGGTTCAAGAGCACGTCGAGCGCGCCGCGATCGGCAATGGCGTCGATCTTGTTGACGATCAAGAGCGTGTCTTTCGCTTCCAGCCCGATCTCCTCGAGCACGCGGTACGCGGCGGAAACCTGCTCGAACACGGCGGGGCTGCTTCCGTCGCAGACATGGAGCAAGAGGTGGGCCTGGCGCGCTTCCTCGAGCGTGGCCTTGAAGCTGGCGATGAGATGGTGCGGCAAATCCCGGATAAAGCCGACCGTGTCGCTCAAGAGGACCGGCCCCCAGTTGGGCAATTGCCACCGCCGGGTGCGGGTATCGAGCGTGGAGAACAGGGCGTTGTCGGTGAGCACGTCGGCGCCGGTCAAGAGGTTCAAGAGCGTGCTCTTTCCCGCGTTCGTGTAGCCCACCAGCGAGACGGTCAGGTGCTCGCTGCGCGTGGCCACTTCGCGTTCGCGTCGGCGGTGGATCGCGGCCAGCTCGCAGCGCAGTTCGTGGATGCGGCGTTCGACCAGGCGGCGGTCGGTCTCGATCTGTTTTTCGCCCGGCCCGCGCAACCCGATGCCCTTTTTCTGGCGCGAGAGGTGGGTCCACAGGCGTTTCAGTCGCGGGAGGGAGTATTCCAACTGGGCCAGCTCGACGGCCAGGCGGGCCTCGTAGGTGCGGGCGCGGCCCGCGAAGATGTCGAGAATCAGTTCGGTGCGATCGAGCACGCGGGCGCCGAGCGTTTCCTCGAGATTGCGTGTCTGGGCGGGCGTGAGGTCGTTGTCGAAGATCGCCAGATCGGCATGAGCCGAACGGACCAGGGCCTTGAGTTCTTCCACTTTGCCCCGGCCCATGTAGGTCGCGGCGTCGGGCGCCGGCCGGCGTTGCGTAAG
>JANLFZ010000199.1:4640-5247 GCA_024653385.1 Thermoguttaceae bacterium
CCCCGGCCGCTTCGGCCAACCCCTTCAGCTCGTCCAAGGGCGGTCCGGCATCCGGCCGGTCGGTCAAGAACACGCCCACCAGCACGGCTTTCTCGCGGACGATTCCGCGTGCTCGGTCAAGCTCGATCACGATCGTCGAGATCCTCCGGATGGTTGCGGCGGCCACGCGACGCGGTGGTGGCCGCCCGTCGTTGGGGTCTGGAAAAGCCGGTAATCGCGGGAAGTTCGCGCCTCGTCATTCCATTTCTCCCGCGCGCAGGCGAAGATAGTTTTCGTACCGCCGCTCGTCGAGTCGGCCGTCGGCCACGGCATCCTTGACGGCGCAGTGGCTTTCGTGGGTGTGGGTGCAATTGGGAAACCGGCACCCATTCACGTAGGGACGCAGATCGCGGAAGTAATTGACCACCTCCTCGGGCGCGACATCCCAAAGCTGGAACTGGCGCATTCCCGGCGTATCGACCACGTATCCTCCGAACGAGAGCGGGATGAGCCGGGCGTTGGTCGTGGTGTGGCGGCCCTTTTCCGTCTCGCGGCTGACCGGCGCGGTGGCCAGGTCGAGGCCGGGCTCGACGGCGTTCAACAGGGACGACTTGCCGACCCCGCTTTG
>JANLFZ010000199.1:5257-10792 GCA_024653385.1 Thermoguttaceae bacterium
CCACCACCGCGCTGGCGTGGTCCCGAAGGGCCCTGCGGAACCGGTCGATGCCGAAGCCTGTCGTCGCGCTGAGCAACAGCACCGGGTAGCCCATGCGGGCGTAGACGCCGGCCAGGGGCTCGAGGTCCGCGGGATCGGCGAGGTCGATCTTGTTCAGGCATACGACCGCGTTGGTGCCGCCCTTCTCGGCTGCCACGAGAAGCCGGTCGATCAGGTTGGGCTTCAGCGGGGGTTCGGCGGCGCTGGCGACCACGAGCACCTGATCGACGTTGGTCACGAGGATCTGCCGGCGACCGCGGACTTCCCGGGCGAGTACGCTGCGGCGCGGCTCGATGGCCTCGATGATTCCCTCGTGCTCGCTGGTTCCCTCGGCCGGGCGGAACCACACGCGGTCGCCCGCCGCCACCACGTGCCGCTGGTCGGTGCTGATCGTCTTCAAAAGCCGGCGCGTGGCGCAGCGGTACACGCAGCCGTCGGCCGCCTGGACCGCGCTCAACAGTCCCATCACGCTCAGCACGCGCCCGGGGCGGCAGACCGACGTGTCGACGTCGAAGCACAGGTCGGTGCCCGGCGGACCGTCGGTGTCGGTCTCGGCCGCCAAGACGGTTCGGCGGCGGGTCAGGTCGTTCTTGCCGATCCGTTCCTCGTGGGCCGCGGTCTCCAGATCGAGGTCGTCGCGCTGGAAACGGCGCGTCCAATCGGACGTTCGGGTGCGTGGGGTGCGATTCTTGCGGAACTCGGCGCGGACCTTGCGCTGCTTCTTCGCCATCGCGTCAAACCGTGTTCCCGCGCCGCCAAGTCATATGCCGTGCTGCCGCCGAATGGTCAATCGGGTTCCTCCCCACGGCGAAGCTGCTCGAGATCTTCGTTGAAGCTCTCTTCGAGAATGTCGTAGCGTCCGGAATCGGTCGGTTCGGGGTGGCTCGGGATGGATTGGCTCGACGACCGGCCCTTGTCCAAGCCCGCGCGTTCCAACAGCGACCGGTTGAACACGTCGTAATCGGAAACGTCCGGTGGCGGCGGTCCCACGGCCCCGTTGTCGATCGGCGAGTACTTGATGTCGTACACGTGTTTGGCGATGCTGAGGGTATCGCCCGGGTCCAGACGCTTCTCCCTCACCCGGACCCCGTTGACCTTGGTTCCGTTGCGACTGTTCAGGTCCCTGACATACCAGTACCCGCCCACCAGCAACAACTGGCAGTGGTGTGCCGAGACGTTGGAGAACCGCAAGACAATGTCGCAACTTTCGCGGCGCCCGACCAACAGCGACTTCTTCCGCAAGGGAATCGAGTCGCCTCCCCCGTGGGGGTGCAGCTCGCCGTACATAAGGGTCCTCTTTCAGGTAAGGCTTCGATAGAATCCCCAGAAGAAAAGGCTCTCACACGTAATAGTCTAGGCGGCAACGGACATGACGTCAATCAAGCCTCCAGGGTTCGCACCCTCCGAAAGCGGGTGGCGCGCCGAAGGGCTTCGATACCATAGTCTCGGCTCGTTTCTGCGACATCGGTTCGGCGGCCGGGTGTGGAAAGTGAGCCTCGACGGCGCGTTGCCGTGCCCGAATACCGACGGGTCTCTCTCGGTTGGGGGGTGCGTCTTCTGCGACGCGGCCAGTTACAGTCCCAGCCGCCGGCTCGGCTTGGCCTCGGTGGGGGAGCAGTTGCAGCACGGCATCGACCGGCTGCGGACCCGGCACCGCGCCGAGCGGTTCCTCGCCTATTTCCAGCCCGGAACGAACACCTACGCGCCCGTCGAACGGCTCCGCGCGCTGTACGACGAGGCTTTGGCCCATCCGCGGGTGGTCGGGCTGATCGTCGGGACGCGGCCCGACTGCGTGCCCGACGAGGTGCTCGACCTCCTGGCCGGCCTGGCACGGCGGACCTGGGTGTCGATCGAGTACGGTCTCCAGACGATCCACGATCGGTCCCTGGCGTGGATGAACCGTGGACACGACTACGCGGCCTTCCTCGATGCCGTGCGCCGCAGCCGGCTCCGCGGTTTGAACATCGGGGCGCACGTGATTCTGGGCATCCCGGGCGAAACGCGGGATGACATGCTGGCCACCGCAAGCGAGGTGGCGCGGCTTCGATTGGATTCCGTCAAGCTGCACAACCTGTATGCCGTGGCCAACACACCGCTCGGCGCCATGGTCGCGCGCGGCGAGGTCCGCCTGCCGGAACTCGACGAGTACGTGGGCTGGGTCGTCGATTTCCTCGAACGATTGCCACCCCAGTGCGTCATCGACCGGCTCAGCGGCGATGCCCCTCCCGGCTATCTGCTGGCGCCGGCGTGGTGCCGCGACAAACACGCCGTGCACGCCGCCATCCATGCCGAATTGCTCCGGCGCGACACGTGGCAGGGCCGGCTGCACGGATAGGGCCTCGAGGAATCACCATCGGAAGAACCGGTAGGGGTCGTCCCACTCCTCGGGCTGATCCAGATAGAGGCCCTGCAACCAGCGGGCCTCGCTCGACGGCGGCGCGACCGGCGTCATGGCGATGTCGGCCAGCCACAGGGTCCCGGCGGCGCCGTGCCAGATCTGGAACCTCGTGTTCCGCTCGGCCGTGCCGTTGGCCTGCACCAGGAACCGATAGGTCTGCCACTGGTCGGTCGGCGTGAAGGACTGGTAGTCGAAAAGCGACGTCCATGCCTTGGTGTCCTGGAGGGCCAACGTGACGGTCTTGCCGTCCATGCCCTCGGCCCTGGCCCGCAGCGAGATGCGGTACCACTGGCCCTCCTTCACGGGCACGTCGTGCTGGGCCAGCATGACGGTGGTGCGGCCCTTGTCGCCATCGCCGCCGCTTCGCGCCAGACAGACCGCCCAGGCGTCGTCGCCCTCGAGTCGACGGCGCGTGCAGGTCGCCTGGCGCGAATCGGACGAGAACTGCCAATGGTCGGGCATGGCATCTTGCTTGGCGGCCTGGCGGAAGTCGCCGTTGCGCACAACCGAGGGGCCGGGCTTCGGCTGGTCTCCGCCCACCGGCATCGAGAATCGCGACACAAGCGGCGTCGGCGCCGAGACCCCCATGTTGGCCAACAGGCGCGCGAGGGCGTACGACGCGCGGCGGTACGTGCGCCGCACGTTGAGGCGCTCGTGGAACGTGAAGAACCACGGCTTCTGGCCGCTCTCGAAACCAGGGTTGGCGAAGAGGTTGACCGCGGCCGCCGCGCCCGGCGACCCCGCCGTTGCCGCGGGCTTCCAGGGGACGTACGGGCCCTCGTACAGCCGGAACGCGTCGGCCCGCAGACGCGCGCCCTCTTGCGCACAGGCGACGTAGGCTTGCCAGCCCTCGGGGAACGGCTTGTCGCACGTAAACGTCACATGGACGTCGGTCCACTGATTCTCGGGCACCACCACGTCGGCGCCCTTGACGGCCCGGTCCCACGGCGAGCCGGCCCGCTCGACCTCGAGGCGAACGCGGGCCGGTCCGCCCACGCCCTTGAGGAACGCGGCAAACGTGTAGGTCTTGCCCACCTGGGGCGGTCGTTTCACGCCCTGGCCGAACTGCACGCCGGACCCGCCGGTCATGCCCACGGTCACCAGGGCGCTTTGCTTGCCTTCGACGGCCTCTTGGCCGTCCACGGCGAACGAAGGAACCTCGCCCTGCGCGTTGGTGAGGAGGTAGGGCGGGAACTGGAAGAAGACCACGTTGGCGCCCTGGGCCTGGGCCAGGACGCCGTTGCCCAGGACCGTGGCCCCGCCCGACACCAGCGGCAACACGCGGGGGTCGCGGTTGTGGACATCGGCCGGGGCGACTCCGGCCAGAAGCGAGGTCGCGGCCGGCGGCTCGAAGTACGAGGCGATGTGCTCGCCCTTGGTCATGCGGACCTTTAAAGGCAGGAAGGCGTTGGCTTCTTGTTCGTCCAGACCGAGCAGCAGCAGGTGGCCGCCCGACTTGAGGAACTCGGCGATGGCTGCCGCACTGGCGGCCAGTTTCTGCCCAGCGCCCGCGCCGGCCACGAGCACCTGTTCGGGCGAGAGCTTTCCTCCGTCGTACGACCGCACGTCGATGCCGGAGAACTCGAGATGCCGCCGGCCCGCCGGGTCGCCGACGTACAGGGCCTGCCGGCGCGCCGGCGGTTTCCACGCGGCGACGTACCGCACCAGGTTCCGCGCGAGCGTTTCGGCGGCCGGATCCGGCTCGGTGCGGCCCGTCACGTCGAGCTGGCAGAAGAGCACCATCCCCTTGCCTTCGCGGTATTCCAAGAGCGGGCTGTACTGGAGGCTGTAGCCGCCGTCGAGGAGCGGCAGGAAGTCGCCCCGCGCCGGTTTCTCGACGAGCGCCGAGGCCACGTTGCCGCGGTTGCCGCAACGCCACACGTGCGGCACTTCCAGGCCGCACCATCGGACCGCCGGCCCGCCGAACGTCTGGCTCTTGGTGTAGCTCAGTCTCGGCGGCAGGAGGGTGGCCGAGCCACGCCAGTCGCGCAAATGCTCCAAGTCGAGCCCGGCGAGGACGGGATGATCGGGTACGCGCTGGAAGACCTGGCGCAGGCCGTACTCGGCGACCCGGAAGCCCAACCGCTGTTCGAGGACCTCGCCGGTCTGTTCGAAGACGAGGACCTTCAGCCCGTCGCGCACGCGGCCGAGATTCGGCCCGGGGCCGTCCACCGAAAGCGCCGCCTTGCCCACGATGAGGACATCGCAGACGGGCAATTCCGCGCCGGCCTCCACCGGCCGGGATTCGATCCCCATCCCAGCCAACAGCCTGGCCGTCTCGCCCTTCGGGTCGAAGAGCGCGATCTTCGCGGCAAGCGGTTCGGCGGCGGGCTTGGGCAGCACGTGGATCGTGAAACGGTCCTTCTGGATCTCCCCGTCGGCAAAACGCACTTCGGCGCTCAACTCGTAACGTCCGGGCGCCAGCGCGTCGGGCAACTCGAAACGCAGGGGAATCCGCTCCTGTTGGCCCGTGGCGACCGTGGCCTTGGCAGAGCCCGTTCGCGGCGCCGGCAGGGCAAGCGACCATCGGCAGTCGGCGGTCACGGTTTGGCGGGAGTTGTTGATGACGATGATCTGTTTCTCGACCGTCTCGCCCGGGTAGTAATTGTGGTCCTTGCTGGTGAAGGCCGCCGGCTTGCCGGCGATATAGGCCAACAGCGGCATGTTATTCCGCAGAATGGCTTGCCCGTCGGCGGTCGCGACCCAATCCGATCGGTCGAAGGCCAGATCCATGCGCTCGTACCGCCGATCGATGTAGTCGGGGCTGAACCCTGGGCGTTGGAGGTTCTCCCAATCGACCGCCAGTTCCTTGCGGCTCTTGTCGACGCCCTTGCGCAGGCTCCAGAAGAAGTGGTGCTCCCAGGGCGAGATGGCCGAGACGCCCCACGTGCGGAAGGCCCGCCAGTTCTGGTGGAGGTACGCCCCGATGATCTCGTGCTGGAGGTCGAACACCGGGGTGCCGACCTGGTGAGGATAATCCCAGCGGTGCCAGAGCCTTCCGTTGCGGAACTGCTGGGCTTCCCAGCGGAGGTTCGTTTTCTCGGGCTCGCCGACGCGGTAGGCGCGGTCGCCGACGAACTGCGCGCTCCACTCGGCCA
>JANLFZ010000200.1:0-6650 GCA_024653385.1 Thermoguttaceae bacterium
GAAGGCGCTGGACGATCGAGCTGTGCATTTGGCTGACGCGGCTTTCGGAGAGGTCCAGCGTGGCGCCGATCTCCTTCATGGTGAGTTCTTCGTAGTAGTAGAGGATGATGATGAGCCGCTCGTTGCGGTTGAGCCCCTTGGTGACCAGGCGCATGAGATCGGCTTTCTGGATGCGCTTGGTGGGGTCTTCGCCCTTTTTGTCTTCGAGGATGTCGATCTCGCGGACGTCCTTGTAGCTGTCGGTCTCGTACCACTTCTTGTTGAGGCTGATGAGGTTGACGGCGCTGGCATCGAGCATCATTTTCTCGAGTTCCTGGATGCTGATGCCCAGCTCTTCGGCCAGCTCGTTTTCGGTGGGCTGGCGTCCGAGGCGGGCCTCGAGGGTCTTCATCGCCTCGTTGAGCTTGCTGGCCTTGGAGCGGACCAGCCGGGGGACCCAGTCCATGGTGCGGAGTTCATCGAGCATCGCGCCGCGGATGCGCGGGACGCAATACGTTTCGAACTTGACCCCGCGCGAGAGGTCGAAGGCGTCGATGGCGTCCATCAGCCCGAAGACGCCCGCGGAGATCAGGTCGTCGAGTTCCACTCCTTCGGGGAGCCGGGCCCAAATCCGTTCGCCGTTGTACTTGACCAAGGGCAAGTAGATTTCGACGAGCCGGTTGCGCAGTTCCTGGTTCGTGGGGTCCTTTTTGAACTCGATCCACAGTTGCTCCACATCTTCCGGAGCAAGAAGGGTTGCCATGCATTCCTCCCTGAGGGCGCTTCAATGCACCGGAATTACGAGTTCCCTCTCGGCATCGGCGTGCGGCGGGGGGTACGGGGTTGGCGGCCTTTTACTCGGGGGCCGATTCCCTGGCGATCCGCGAGCGGACCGCCTCCTCGAGGATGTTTCCAGCGACCCAGCCGGCAACGCATCCCAGCGCGGCGAAGATCCAGAGGCTTGCCAGGGCGGACCCAAGGAGGGCGTCCGCCGGGCACCCGCGGATCAAACCGTGCGCCAGCGTGGTCGACAGTGCCAGAGGGCCCAAGATCCCGGCATAGATGCGAGCCACAATCCTCTCCCAGGCAGCCCGTAAATCCGATGCATCCGGTGCAGTTTAACATAAGGTCGGCTGCCCAGATTGTTCGTTGGTATCGGCTATTGCCCGAGCCCGCTTGAGACAATTTGCCGCAGTTGGCCGCGCGGTGCTTGCCGCGACGGTTCCACCAGAAGCGGATGATCGCAATCTGCAAGGTGTAGGGGGCGCGCTGCCGGGGGCTCGTCGTGCAGCTTGCCGGCCAGCCGCCGGATCGCGCGGGCTGCGGGACTATGGGGAACGGCCAAGACCAGCGCATGGCGTGCTTCGGCGGCCTGGGGCACGGCTGGATCGGGCGGCACGTGGCCGAGCAGGTCCAAGGAAAAGCCCAAGAACCGACGGCAGGCCCTGGCCAGGCGGGCATGGGCGGCATTGGACGCCTCGGCGGTGCGAGCCATGTTCACCACCAACTGCACCCGCGGACACTCCCGCCCATCCGCCAGTCGCTTGATGGCCGCATAGGCCCCCAGGACCGCGGCCGAGTCGGGGGTGGTCACGATGAGGACGACGTCAGCCGCCCGGCGAAACGAGTCGGCCGGCCGACCCGCGCAGTTGCCCGAGTCGACCACGGCCATCCCGCCTGCCGGCGCCAAGGTGCGCAACGGTTGGATGAGTCGCTGAGGATCTAGGGGAACTTCGCCCGCCTGGCGATCGCTAATCGCTCCGCCCGGCAGCACGAGCAAACCGGCCGGACCGGGTTCCAACGACTCGGCGACGGTGCGCCGTCCGGCGAGCACATCGGCGAGGATGGCTCGTTCGCGCAGGCGGCACAACGCGGCAACGCCGGGGCCATCGGGGTCGGCGTCGACGAGCGCCGCCGCGTGTCCCCGGTCTGCCAGGACGAGGGCGAGGTTCAAAGCGAGGGTGGTCGTGCCCACGCCTCCCTTGGCGCCGGCCAGGGCGATCAATCGCCGAAGACTCGCTTGCGGCGGCGCGGCGTGCTTGGCCTGTCGGACCAGCCGGCGCAAATCGTGAGCCTGGTCGATTCGGATCACGTGGTTGCTGCCTCCATCCCGAGGATCAGGCGGGCAAGCCGGCCAGGCTGGGCGACCTCGATGTCGTCGGGAACGTTCTGGCCGTTGGTCAGGTAGGCCAGCGGAAGACGACTCGCGCGCAACAGCGGCAGAAGGTGCCCCAGTCCGGTGGCTTCGTCGAGCTTGGTCAGGATCAATCCCGAGGTTCCCACCGCGGCGAATCGCTGGGCGGTCTGGGCGAGGGTCTTGGCTCCGGCGACCGCGCTGAGGACGAGATAGACCTCGTCGGCGGCGGCTTCGGTGAGAAAGGCCTTGAGTTCCTGGATCTTGATGCCGTCCTTGGGGCTCCGCCCCGCGGTGTCCAAGAGCACAAGGTCCAGGTCGTCCATCTTCCTTGCCGCCTCGCGCATTTCGCGAGGCGTCGAGACGACCTGCATGGGGAGGTCGATGATGTCGGCGTAGGTTCGCAGTTGCTCGACCGCGGCGATGCGATAGGTGTCGACCGTGATCAGGCCGACCTTTCGCTTCTGTTTGAGGCGGTAGATTGCCGCGAGTTTGGCGATGGTGGTCGTCTTGCCGACGCCGGTCGGCCCGACCATCGCCACGAGCCGCCGCCTGCCCGGCACCACGGAAATCGGCCCGAGGGTGACGATTTCGCTTTCCAGCATGCGTGCGACCCGGGCCTTGACGAGCACGGGATCGGCGAGTTCCGCATCGGAGGCCGCGGAGCGGACGCGCTCGATCAGGTCGCGGGCCGCGTCTTCGTCGAGGTCGGCTTCGATCAGGTCGGTGAAGAGGCGGAAAAGCGTCTCGGGCAGGTCGCGCGGTCCGCCCTTGCGCGACTGCCGGCAGAGTTCCTGGACCATCGCCTGGAGGTCGCTCAGCCGGCCCTTGACTTCGTCGGAGAACACGGCCGAGGGCAACGGGGCGGCGGGTGTCCGGCGCGGCGGGACGATCGGGTCGGGTTCCGGGGGAGGAACCGGCTCGGCCTCGGCGCGCGGAGGCAGGCGGCTTGGCACGTTCACTCCGGCCGAGGCGGTCACCTCGATTTGCCGCGCGCGCCGCAGCCAACCGAACAGGCCGCCCGCGCGCACCTCGCGCGTGTGCAACACCGCCGCATCGGGCCCCAGCTCGCGCCGCACCATCGCCAGGGCGTCGTACATCGTCGCCGCTCGGTAGGTCCGGATGTCCATGGTTGGTCGTCCCTTTTCCTTCTTCCGCCGTCCTCGGTCCGGGGCAAAAACCCCAACGGACCAACCGGACCGCGGACGACGCACTACTTCGCGTCACTGACCATTGCCGCCGATTCGATCTTCGTGTCCCGGGTGATCTCGTTGTAGCTCAGCACGATGAGGTCGGGCAGGTGCGGATGCGTCATCTGCCGAAGGGCCGCACGTATCTGCGGACTGACCAGCACGATCGGCGAGAAGCCGCTTCGGGTCAGCTTCTCGATCCCCGAGGCAATCGCCCGGCATGTCGCCTCGACGGCGGCCGGCGACATGCGGATGAAAAGCCCCCGATCGGTGTGCTCGAACCCCGCTCGAATCCGGTCCTCCATCGCCGGATCGAGCGTCACCACGTGCAGGGTGTTGTTCGAATCGCGGTACCGCGTGCACAGCGTCCGGGCCAGGCGCGCCCGGACCATTTCCGTCAGCACGATCGGGTCCTTGGTGCGCCCGGCGAAATCGCCCAGGGCTTCCAGGATCGTGCCTAGTTGCCGGATCGGCACGAATTCACGGAGCAGCATCTGGAGGATTTGCTGCACTTCGGCGACCTTCATCTGGCCCGGCACCAGCTCGTCGACCACCGCGGGCGAGGTCTTCTTCAACTCGTCGAGCAGGTGCTTCGTGGCGTCGCGCGTCAGGATCTCGTCGGCATGCCGACGAATGGTCTCGGTCAAGTGCGTGGCGATGACGGCTCCCGGCTCGACGACCGTGTAGCCGTACATCTCGGCCTGTTCCCGGGTTTCCGGAGAAATCCAAAGGGCCGGGGTGCCGAACGCCGGCTCCTTGGTCGGCTCGCCAGGCACCTTGCCGGTAGCCATCCCCGAGTCGATCGCCAGCAGTAGTTCGGGTCGGACGCTGCCGGCCGCCACGGGCATACCGGCGATTTTCACGCGATATTGCTGCTGGTCGAGGTGGAAGTTGTCGCGGATGCGTACTTTGGGCAGAATGATGCCGATCTCGGCGGCCACGTTCTGGCGGATCCGTTGGATGCGGTCCAACAGGTCGCCGCCCCGTTTGGGATCGGCCAGGCGAATCAGCCCGACCCCGATCTCCAATTCCATGGGATCGACGAGCAAATAGTCTTCGACGCGCTCGGCGGGCGGCTTGGCCTCCTCGGCCTTTTTCTGGGCTTCGGCAGCGGCTTGGACCCGCGCCGTCCGACGCGAGAGGATGATCGCCAAGCCGAAGCAGCCCGTTCCCAGCACGAAGAGCGGTATTCTAGGAAGATTGGTGAAGATCAGGACGCTCAAGAACGCCCCGGCCACGGCCAGGGCCTGTGGCCTGGCGAACAGTTGCTTGAGGAACTCGCCCGGAAGATTGACCTCGTGGCTGCTCCGGGTGACCAAAAGACCGGCGGCCAGGGAGATCAAGAACGCCGGCACTTGGCTGACCAGGCCGTCGCCAATGGTGAGCTTGGTGAAGACCGAAGCGGCCTGGCGCAGGGGCATACCCGCTTCGAGCACGCCGATGAGCAGCCCGCCGACCACGTTGATCAGGGTGATGATGATGCCCGCGATGGCATCGCCCCGAACGAACTTGCTGGCACCGTCCATGGCCCCGAAGAAGTCGGCCTGCCGGGTGATTTCCTGGCGCCGACGCTGGGCCTCGTGTTCGTCGATGATTCCCGCATTGAGGTCGGCATCGATGGCCATCTGGCGGCCGGGCATGCCGTCCAAGGCGAACCGGGCCGCGACCTCGCTGATGCGCGTGGCCCCCTTGGTAATGACCACGAACTGGATGACCACGATGATGACAAAAAGGATGAACCCGACCACGATGTCGTTGCCCGCCACAAACTCGCCGAAGCTCTGAACCACCCCCCCGGCCGCCTCCATGCCGGCCACGCCGCCCCGGGTCAGAATGAGTCGGGTCGTCGCCACGTTGAGCACCAAACGGAACAGCGTGGTGGCCAGCAACAGCGACGGAAAAATGCTGAACTCCAGCGGCGTCTTGACGTACACCGTGGTCAGCAACATGATCACCGCCACGGTGATGTTGGACGACAAAAGCACGTCCATCAGGGCCGGAGGCAGCGGCACGAGAATCACCAGCACGCTGGCGATGAGCCCGATCGGCAGGATCAGGTCCTGAACTCGTACTGCGGGGGACGCCGCACCAGGGCGCGGCAGGACGCCTGAAGCCATCCGTGTCTCCGGACGCGCTGGAACGCCTGAAAACGGTCTGCGACAAGTTGTGGTAGAAGAGTGGGGGGAAGGTAACGAAATACGGGTCGATTGTCCAGGTCGGTTTCCGGCTCACACGATGCTGCGCGGGAGCCGGTTCAACTCGTTTGCCCCACCGGACGATAAGATCGCTTGACGAATTTCGGTGTGGACCTGGCCGGCCGTTTTCGATTACGCTGGACTTCTCGTTCGACCAGCGCTGCCGGATGCCACGGACCGGCTGCGGTATCGCTTGCAGACCTTTTGGCTTGTTTCGCGCCCATGGAGGGGCTCGCTTGATGCCAGTTCGACATAACCGTTGGTGGTTGACGATCTTACCTCTTCTTGTATGCGTCGGTTGCGACTCGAGCCGGTTGTCGGGACCGGATTCGGCTCCGACGACGGCCAAGTCCGACACAGCCACAGTGCCCCGCACGTCAGAGCCACGCCAATTAGGCTCCCAGGGGGAGACCGGGGGAGTGCAGTTTGTTTCGGGCTACGCTGCGGGATACCAGCGGGCCCGTTCCGAGAAAAAGCCCATGCTCGTGTTCTTCACGGCGAAGTGGTGCCGTTTCTGTCACGAAATGCAACGCGAGGCCTTTGCCAACGACCAAGTCGTGCGTTTATCGCGAGAATTCGTATGCGTGTTGGTCGACGCCGATGAAGAGGCCGAAACCTGCGGCGACTTCGGCATCCGAGGATACCCGACGATCCAATTCATCTCCCCCGATGGGGTGCAACTGAACCGCGTCGTGGGACGCGCCGGGGCACTAGAACTCGCGGGCCAGATGCGGGCGGCACTACGAGCCACGGGCGAGCGAATGGCTGCGGCGGCGAAAGATGCGGTCTACAGATAAAATGGAGAAAGAACGGCGCGTTCTTGGGTAGGGTCCAGTGGAGTGTCATTCCCCATTCGGGGGCTCGTCATCCTCGGCATAACTTGGCAAGCTTACCCAAATACCGCTAACATCGTTGCTGCTCTTGGATTGTCGAGTCATGGCTGATGTGAACAGCGCGGCAAAACCGGTCGAGTCCAGGTCGTCCTCCGGTGGTTACAAGGACCGCCCCTGGATCCCGCGGTTCTGGGATGGCATGAACATCAGCGCGTGGTTCGGGCTACTGGCGCGCAATCGGTTCCGGGTCACCCCGCGAAGATGGGGGATGGCCGTGATCGTAAGCCTCTGTAGCTTGCTCAACTCGCTTCTGTGGCTG
>JANLFZ010000200.1:6660-10785 GCA_024653385.1 Thermoguttaceae bacterium
TTCAGGAGGCGCTCTACGGACGCAAGATCGCGGCGACCGAAATCCGCGAGGAGCCGCTCTTTATCATCGGCCATTGGCGCTCAGGCACGACGTTGCTCCACGAGTTGCTCGTCCAGGACCCGCGGCACACCTTTCCCACCACCTATGCGTGTTTTGCCCCGAACCACTTCGTGCTGACCGGGCGCGCGCTGCCGCCGGTTCTCAACGCCATCATGCCGATGCAACGACCGGTGGACAACATGCCGGTCGGGTGGGATCGACCTCAGGAGGACGAGTTCGCCCTTTGCAACATGGGCTTGCCGTCGCCCTACCTGAGCATGGCGTTTCCGAATGAACCGCCCCACGACCCGGAGTACCTGACCTTCGACGGGGTGTCGCGCGCCAAGTTGGACGAATGGAAACGGCGATTCCTGTGGTTTCTCAAGTGTGTCACCATCGAGCGTCCCGGCCGGATCATCCTCAAGTCGCCGCCGCACACGGGCCGGGTCAGGGCCCTCTTGGAGCTATTCCCCAAGGCGCGATTCGTGCACATTGTGCGCGACCCGATCGTTCTGTTTGCCTCGACGATGAATCTGTGGAAGCGGCTCTACCGCGACCAAGGGTTGCAGACGCCTCACTATAGGGACTTGGAGGACCGGGTCTTCGACACGCTTTGTCGGATGTACGAAGCATTCGAGCGCGACCGTCACTTGATCCCGGCCTCGCAGTTCTGCGAGGTGCGGTACGAGCAACTCGTTGCGGACCCGGTGGGCGAGATGCGCCGCGTGTACGACGAGCTGAACTTGGGCGAGTTCGACAAGGCCCTGCCCGGCATCGAAAAGTACGTGGCCAGTCAGGCCGACTACCAACGCAACCGGTACGACATCGCCCCTGAGACGCGCGAGCGAATCGCCCGCCGCTGGGCAGCATTCCTCACCCGGTACGGGTATTCGCCATCGGCGGCCGGGTAGCAGCCCGCTTGCCTCCCTCCGGCGGTTCTGGTAATCTGGGAAGAATGTTACGGTGGCGCGGCGTGTCTGTTGGTTGTGTGACGCCGTGACGCGCCCACGGAGGATCGCCGGATGAGAGGATTGCGCGGCCGCTTGCGGCTTGTACTGGTCTTCCTGGGGTTCGTGCTCTGGGGTGACGTGAGTTGCGCCGGCCCCTTGCGCGTCAAGGCGATGACGTTCAACATCCGTCTGAGTCGGGCCGACGATGGGGAGAACGCATGGCCGCGGCGGCAGGCGATGGTCGCTGAGTTGATCCGTCGGTGGGGCAGCGACTTCGTGGGCGTTCAAGAGGCGTGGCCGGAGCAGATCGCCTTCCTGTCCGACGCCCTGCCCGAGTACCGCCACCTCGGCCGCTCCCGCGAGGCCGACGCACGCAGCGGCGAGGCGGTTCCGCTGTTCTATCGCCACGCTCGGTGGTCGCTCGACGCGGCCGAACACGGCACGTTCTGGCTTTCGGACACGCCGGAGGTGCCCGGCTCGATCGGTTGGGGTAATCGGATTCCGCGGGTGATCACGTGGGGTCGGTTTGTCGAGAAGGAGACCGGCCGGGGGATCTACGTGTACAACGCGCATCTGGATCATCTTTCCGAGGCGTCCCGCGTCAAGAGCGCGGCTGCCCTGGCCGAGCGGATCGCGCGCCGCGCGAGGCCCGACCCGGTGCTCGTGCTCGGCGACTTCAACAGCGGTGAAACGTCCCGGGCCATTGGTTATCTGACGGGCGTGGTTCCCGGCGCGCCCACGCGGCTGGTCGACACCTACCGGGCCGTCCATCCGGACGTTCACTCCGTGGGCACCTATCACGGGTTTGGCGGATCGAGGACCGGCGCGAAGATCGACTACGTGCTGGCCAGTCCCCCGGCGCGGACCCTGGCCGCCGAGATCGTCCACGACCAGCGCGACGGCCGGTATCCGTCGGACCATTTCCCCGTCACGGCCGAAGTCGAATTCCCCGAGCCGTAGGCGTTCAGGCTCGCCTGGCACGCAATCGCGGTTTCGGCAAGTCGGATCATGAATCGAACCGTTTTTCAAGTGGTGGCTGTCCTGGCGTTGGCGATCCTCGGGTGCGCGACCGCGCATGCCGAGCCGGGGCAGGCATTCCAATATCGGGAGGCGAAGTACGGGCCGGCCGAACTCATGCGCATCAACGGCCTGCCGGTCCTGGTCGTGCAGGGCACTCCGACGGAGATCGGCGAGCAGGCCGCGGCCCTGGTCGTCGACGGCACGCGCCTTCTTCTTGCCTACCCGCGCAATCTCATGCGGTCGGCCGGACTGGCGGACCGATGGCCGGCGCTGTTGACGGCGGGCCGGCAGCTTCTCCCGCAGTTTCCGCGCGATCACCTCGCCGAACTCGACGCGTTCGCCAAGAAAGCGCAGATCGATCGCGATCTGCTCATCGGCGTCAACACGATGGTCGATGCGTACCGCGGCGGGTTTGGGTGTTCGTCGCTATTGGTCTCGCCCGAGCGGAGCAAGACGGGCGGACCGCTGTTCGGCCGCAATCTCGATTTCTATACCCAAGGAACGCTTCACCAGTACAGCCTGGTGATCGTTTGCCGGCCTCGAGGGAAGCGCGCGTTCGCCTCGGTCGGATTCCCCGGCATGTTCGGCTGCCTGTCGGGGATGAACGACGCGGGATTGGCCTTGGCGGTCCACGAGGTCTTCATCGCCGGCGACGGGGCCTCGCTGTTCAATCCGCAGGGCACCCCGTACACGCTGGTCTTCCGGCGGGTTCTGGAGGAATGCGCGACGGTCGAAGAGGCCGAACGGTTGGTCCGCTCGACGGGCCGGACCACGCTTTTCAATCTCGCCTTGTGCGATCGCCGTGGCGGCGTGGTGCTCGAAGCCACGCCCCGCACCGTCGCCGTGCGGCGCGGAGAGGACGGTATTCTCGCGTGCACGAACCATTTCCGTTCGCCGGAACTTGGCACCGTGTTCCGGTATTCGTGGCGGCATCAGGCCCTGATGGCCAGTCGCCGGATTCCCCAACTCGACCTGGCCGACGTGGCGCGCAAGCTCCACGAGGTCAACCAAGGCCGGTTGACGCTTCAGACGATGGTGTTCGAGCCCGCCGCGTTGCGTCTGCACCTGGCGATCGGTGCGTGCCCCTCGTCGGCGCTGCCCTTGAAGGCCCTGGACCTGAAGCCGCTCTTCGAAGGCCGGAAACCCTAACTTTGGTCGACTTGCACGATCTGGAGAGCGTGGCACTGCTTGACCGCTGCCCGGAAGGCGTTCTCCGCTCGGAGACACCGTGTCCCGGCAGCGGTCAAGCAGCGGCGCACCGTTCGGCAATCTCGTTTAGCGGTCTGCCGCTTCGGAGGCGAGTCTTCCGAGAAGCAATTGGACCTTGACCTGAACCGGTTGGGACTGGAGCACCACGAGGCAGGCGGAGGGCTTATCGAAGTAGATCTGTCCCGGTCCACCCGCGTCGCTCCACGTTGCCGCGGCCACCTCGCCTTTGACCCGGTTGATGATGGCCTCGGCGTTCTGCCCTTTCGCCAGGAGCGTCCCGATCGGATAGAACTCAACCTCCAATCGGCCGGCCGCGGCCTTTCGAGAGGTGATTTCGAGTGTGTCGGGCCCGGCGAAGCGGTACGTCAGGCCGAGGGGCTGAAGCAACTCGACCATCGCTTCGGAGAGCGGCCGGCCGTGGACCTTCAGCGTGGCCTTCGCGTCGGCCGGCACGCCAGCCTCGGCCAGCGCGATCCAGTCGGCCACGATCGTCACCCCGCCAACCGCCTCGAGGTCGGCGACGATGCGGGCCAAAAGCGCGGGCTCGGGAAAATTCGCCGTCACGCTCTGGCGCAGTCGGGACCGGACCTTGTCGAAGCGCGTGGCCAGTTCGGGCCGATCGGCCGCGCCGGCCGTGCCGCTCTGCCGCGCTTTGCGCAGTTTTTCGAAGAACCTCTTGAGCTGATCGTGCACCGCGTCGGTCTGCGTCACCTCGAGGCCGCCCTCGACCACCGCGATGGTCCCGGGGCCGCCCGCGTCGCGCCATGCCTCGGGCGCCACGAGCCGGCGCACCCAATGCGCCAGCTCGTTGGTCGCGGCCGGCGTCGCGGCCAGATCGGCCAGATCGTACTTTTCACGGCGCAAGGCCGCGACCAACGAGCTGGCGCATTGGGTGCGCCGGCTCGTG
>JANLFZ010000201.1:0-1118 GCA_024653385.1 Thermoguttaceae bacterium
TCATCCAGCGACTGCTGGATGACTTGCGGGATCTGCAATTCGTCCCACAGCCGCCCGAAGATCAGCGCCGGACCGATGCGCTGCTGGCGGACGGCGGGCACTTCGCCCCGACGATGGGCGGACAGGACCATCACGGCTTCCGCGAACTTGGCTCCCGATTGCAGGAGGCCGTCGAGTTGGCCGCTCTGCCGCAACTGGTCGAGGCGGCCGAGGGTGGCCACGACACGCTGCCGGCTGTGGCCTTTTTCCCAGCGGTTCTCGACGATTTGCAGATAGACGTGCTGCCCGGATCGTTTTTGACGGAAGAACACGGTGGCGTCCCTGCGGGGGTTCGTGTTGCCACCATGTCACTATGCGGCTATTTCCTGAAATGTCAACCATACCAGCAATTCTGTGGCACCATGACATCGACGCCGTGGCCGTTCTTCGACCATCAAATAACGACTTGCGAGAAAAAACTCGTGCCAACTGTAGAAGACGGGTATGACGGTGCGGGACTGGCACGCCGCTGGTGGAAAGCGGGAAGGAGAAGCAGGAGAGTTCTCTCGCGGCGCAGCGGCTATTCCCGTCCCGCGAACTCCGATTGGCCCGGCACCACAACCGGGCCGAGGCCCTGCTGATCGCCCGGTACGCTTGCCGGCAGTACGCCGGGCAAGACCATGCCGCCTGACGTGCAGGCCATGCCGGTCTCCGCAACGGCTCGTCGAAGACCACTCCTTGTCGCTTCCCGACGCGTTGTCGGATTTCATTGGGCGGGCGGACGCCGCGTCGGGGTAAAGTCCCTGGGTTTTCGCGGCATAAAACATGGGAAGCCGAGACGGTGCCGTCTCTATTCCCTTCTTCGCGCGCCGCATCGTCACGGCGCTCGCACGTCCGGCGCGGTTCGCGCCATTCACGTCCACCCTGCACGAAGGAGGAGGAATATGGCCCAGTACATTTATTCCCTTCGGCCGGCAACCGCTCGCGCTTTGACGAGCGGGCAGCTGCCAGTAGATCAGGTTCGGCTCGTGGAGACGATCCACGGCACCGACGGGTCGGCCCGCCGGCTCGTCGAGTATCAGTGGGCCAGCGGAGGCTGGAGACCCCGCGAGGTCATCACCGATTTGCGGCTCCGCCGG
>JANLFZ010000201.1:1128-5243 GCA_024653385.1 Thermoguttaceae bacterium
CGAGCCGGCGGCCGGCGGCACGGGAGACGCGGACGAGTGCCTCGCCGTGACCGCGGGGACGGCTGGGCGTTTCTCCACGGTTGAGGACTGCCGCTGGATCGGCCTGGTCCTCGAGACCAGGCACCAGGCCTCCGTGGTCGCCCTCGTCAAGCGGGGCGAGGCGATCAAGCTCGCCGAAGATGGACGCGTGGGGGCCGGCGCGGTCCTCGCCGAGGCCCCGGCCGAGGCCCTGCGCCTGCCGCGGCTCAACGCCGAAGGACAGAACATCTTCCGCGCCCCGCGACAGGGGTGCTTTGCCCTGTCGTGGGATGGACGGCTGAGGGCCCACGACGCCTTGTGGGCGCACCTGGAGGCCCACAACGCCGCCCTGCAGCGGCCCGGCGAGCTGCGGGCCGCGCCCTTGCAAGTGTGGACCCAGACGGGTACGGCTCTGACGGAGGAGGGCTGGAGGGTCTTGGCGGAGAGGGTCGGCTTTACGGACAAGGCGCTGACGCACGATTATCCCGCCGACTGGCCGGCGGGGCGCTGCATCAAGCATTCGCTCGAGGACACCGCCTGGCGGCTCGTGTTCGAGACCGCCCAGGGCCCCCGGCAGCTCGTGCTGCCGGGAACCGCGGCCCCGTACCGCGAGGTCCTCGACGGGGAGGAGGTCTCTTCGCGCGAGCCGATCGCCGATCCCGTCCTCCGCCGGACGTGGACGCCGGAGGAACTCCACAAGGAGCTGGAGCCCGACGAACTGGCCGGCCTCGCCCGGCTCTTGCTGAGCGACGGGCCTGTCCCGGCCCAGTGGGTCGAGGACCCGCGCGACCCGTTCGTCACCGTCCCCGAGGGCTTGCCTCCGGTCAGGAAGACCGGTGGGCTCCTGTGGGGCGCTTCCGACGGCCCGCTCCCGGGCCTTCCGGAGGTCCCGCTGCGCCGCCGCGCCGGGCAGAAGGCGCTCGTCTAGACTTTTCGTCCGCGGCCCTGGCGGCTGCGGACTTTTTTAGCCGTCGCGCGTCAAGACCTTTCGTTGCCGCGGCCTTTCCTGCGTTTCGCATTCTCCGTTTCGGCGTCTCGGCTACATTCGGAGGCATGACGTGGTTCAACACCCGCGATGCCGCACGCTACTTGGGGATCTCTCCCCGCACGCTCCGCCGCTGGGTCCGCCAGGGCGTCGTGCTCCACGCCAACGTCTTCGGTCGCTACCGCTTCCGGCAGGAGTGGCTCGAGGCCGTCTTCGCCGGAAAGGCCCATCGCGCCGGACCTCCAACGCCTCGCGTCAAGGAAGTCGACGGCCGGGTCTATCGCGACGAGAAAGGGAAGCTCAGGCTCCGGATCTGAGCCCGCCTCGCCAGTCCGCGTCCAGCCCCTCCAAGAGCGTTCCTCGGGCGACCTCCAACGGATGCCAGTACGACTTCTCCACCATCTGCACGGAGTTGCCCAGCCACGTGGCCACGCGGGTGATGGGGACTCCCGCCAAGAGATGCCGCGTGGCGAACGTGTGCCGGAAGGCGTACAGGGAGATGGTGGGACGAAGTTTGAGCTTCTTGCGCACTTTCCGGAATAGCTTGATGGCTACCTCGTGCGTCCAAGGATTTCCGCGGCAGTTGACGAGGATGGGACCGTCCTTGGAGATCTCCCGCAACCGCGCCTCGACGAAGGCCGCGACGTCGTCGGGCAGGAAGATGTGTCGCGCGTGTCCCGTCTTCCTTCCCGTCTTGTGTTCGCGTTCGCCGAGGATGAACTCGCGGCAGCCTCCGGTGTCCACGAAGTGACGGCCTCGCAGCTTGAGCGCCTCGCCCGGTCGGCATCCCGTTCGGAGTAGGAACCAGCAGAGTCGCCAAAGGGCTGGAGGCGCGCCATGCTCGATGCGTGTGATCTCTTCGGGCTCCAGAACGACGATGCGGGTGCGCTTCCGCGGTAGCCGCAGCCCCGTGAGCGGGTTGCTCTGGAGCTTCCGCGTCTTCTTCGTCGCGTGCAGGAACGCCGAGAAGACGCTCCGGCCGAAGGCGTTGCGCGTGCTTGGCGTCCTCGAGATAGTCGCAAACGACGTCCAGCACCGTGAGCTGTCCGTTGGCCGGGCCTTCCTTGTCCTGACGCAGCAGGAGCCGAGCGTAAGCGACTTTCGCGTCCCTTTCGCGCTGACGCCCCTTGATCTTCATCCCGTGCTCGTCGCGGAGCGGTTCCTTCCGGCCCGTGACGCTGGAGTACCAACTGTCGTCCCTGGCGCGGTAGAATATCCATCCGTACGTCGCCGTTTTCCTTGGTGCGTTATGGCAACCCCTTTCCGAGAGTGCAATCGAGAGTGCAATTCGCGTTTCGGGGTTGCGCATCTTAAGAAAATTCAGGCTTCTCCGTCAAGCGGTATGCTCACGCAGTTGGAGCGCGCGCCATGAAGATCGCACTGGTCGGGTACAAGGGCTCGGGCAAGAGCACGCTCTTCGAGTGGCTCACCGGCACGAAGGCCGATCCTGCCTTATCGCACACCATCCAGAGTGCGATGGTGCCCGTGCCTGAACCGCGCGTCGAAGCCCTCTGCCAGGTTTATCACCCCAAGAAGGTGACGTACGCCTCGTTGGAGGTCGTCGACACCCCCGGCTTGAGCCGCTCCCACGAGGGCAACGCCGCCCGGTTGGCCCTGATCCGCGAGGCCGGCTGCCTGATTCTGGTGGTGCCGGCGTTTGAGGGATCGGACCCGGCGGCCGAGTTGAACTCGTTCCTCGAGGACTTCATCCTGGCCGACATGGAGATTGTCGCCAACCGCATCCAGCGCGTCGAAGAGCAGATGAAGAAGCCGCTGCCCCGGCAGGAGCACGAGCAGCTCGAACACGAGCACCGCACGTTGAAGACCGTGCTGGCCGCCATGGAAGGGGGCCGCCCGCTCACCGAGGCCGATCTGAGCGACGAGCAACTCCGCGTGACCCGCGCCTTCCGCCTGCTCACCGAGAAGCCCAAGATGGCCATCGTCAACACGGCCGACGACGAGACGCATCCCGAGCGGCTGATCGAGAACATGCCCAAGGACCTGACGGTGGTTCCCGTTCCCGTCGGGCTGGAACTGGAACTGTCGAAGATGAGCCCCGAGGACCGGGCTGCCTTCGAGGCCGAGATGGGGGTGGGCGGCGCCGACCGCGGCCAGCTTCTGCGGACCATCATGGACGTTTCAGGCCAGCGGCTGTTCCTCACGGCCGGCGAGAAGGAAGTCCGCTCGTGGCTGATCCGCAAGGGCGGCACGGCCATCGAGGCGGCCGCCACGATCCACACCGATCTGGCCCGGGGTTTCATCCGTGCCGAGGTGATGCACTGCGCCGATCTGGTGCGTCTGGGCAGCGAGCGCGAAGTCAAGGCGAAGCACCTGGTCCGCCAAGAGCCCAAGGACTACGTGATCCAAGACGACGACGTCGTGCTCATCCGCTTCAGCGTCTAAACGGGGGCTTGGGAACTGGTCGTCGGCCAGCAGCGGGCAAGGCGTGGCGTAACCGTTCACAGGCAGGGGACGGGCGTGGCGCACGGCCTTGGGGAGAGCGATTGCCGGGCCGCGTGGCCCCCCTTGTCGCCCGGGGCGACGGTTGCACACAATGAGGGCCGTCGCCCTGATTGCTTCCCGCATCACCGCAATTTGCGAGGCCCAGCCATGCGACGGTTCGGCGCAACTTTGCTCTTGCTGTCGGTCCTTTCGGGCGTACCTCGATGGGCCCGGGCCCAGGAATACGGCCCTCCCGATCGGGGCCAGCCCGGCGACCCGATGATTCAGCAGTACCTGGCCCGGGAAACCGCGAGGATCGAACGGCCATTCCTCGACGACGCCAAGACCCGCGACGATTGGGAGAAGCTCCGCGCGCGGTGGAAGAGCGAGTATCTTTACATGCTCGGCCTCGAGCCGATGCCCGAGAAGACGCCGCTAAAGCCGACGATCACGGGCACGCTTGCCGGCGACGGCTACGTGGTCGAGAAGCTGCACTACCAGAGCCGCCCCAGGCTTTACGTGACGGCCAACCTCTACCGGCCCGCAACCATCGCGCCGGGCCGGCGCCTGCCCGCGGTGCTTTACGTGTGCGGGCATTCGGGCATGGGCAAGGCGGGGAACAAGACCGCGTTCCAGTCGCACGGCATCTGGTTCGCCCGGCACGGCTACG
>JANLFZ010000201.1:5253-5670 GCA_024653385.1 Thermoguttaceae bacterium
GCTACGTGTGCCTCGTGCTCGACACGCTTCAGTTGGGCGAGATCGGGGCCATCCACCACGGCACGTACCGCGAGAACCGCTGGTGGTGGCATTCGCGCGGCTACACGCCGGCGGGCGTCGAGTGCCTCAACGGCATGCGCGGCATCGACTACCTCCAGAGCCGGCCCGACGTCGACCCCCAGCGCATCGCCGTGACCGGCATCAGCGGCGGCGGGGCGGCCACGTTCTGGATCGCCGCCGCCGACGAGCGCGTCAAGGTCGCCGTCCCCGTCAGCGGCATGGCCGACCTCCAATCGTACGTTACCAACCGCGTCATCAACGGCCACTGCGACTGCATGTTCCTCTACAACACCTTCCAATGGCCCTGGACCCGCATTGCCGCCCTGATCGCCCCGCGCCCCTTGTTGTTCGTCAACA
>JANLFZ010000201.1:5680-10778 GCA_024653385.1 Thermoguttaceae bacterium
CCCGATGGACGCCAACGACCGGGTCATCAACCGGCTCGAGCGGGTCTACAGCCTCTTCGGCGCCACCGATCTGGTCGATGCCGTCGTGAGCATCGGCGACCACGCCTACCGCAAGGACATCCGCCAGGCCGCGTACCGGTTCATCAACATGCATCTGAAAGGCGATCCGGCGATCGTCACCGACAGCGAGGTGGATATCCCCGAGGGAAAACCGCCCAAGCGGGCCTACGCGATCGACCCCGAGAAACTGCGGGTCTTCGCGCGCGACGAAGACTTCCCCGAGGACGAATTGAACACCACGATCGACCAGCACTTCGTTCCCATGGCCTCGCCCAAGCTCGGCGAGTTCGAGCCCTGGAAACGGGCATTGATGGAAGAGCTGCGCCGCGTCTCGTTCCGGGCGCTGCCGGATCGAATCGCCCCCGCCAAACCGCGGGGCGACCCGGCCACGCGCCTGGAAACCGAGCCGGGGATCGAGGTGGCTCTGGAGGCCTGCGCGGTCCCGACCGCCGGCCAGAAACCCGGGCGGGTTCTCCTGGTCGTGCGGCACGCCGAGGAAAAGCCGGCGCTCGTCGAGCGGCTCGTGCCATCGCGCCGGCCGGACGATGCGATCTATGTCCTCGCGCCCCGGGGGATTGGCCCCACGCGGTGGACCCGCAAGAACCCGCCGAATTATGTCGAGCGGTGCCATGTCTTGTTGGGGCGTACCGTGGACACGGGCCGGGTGTGGGACATCGCGGCCACGGCGCGCTACCTGCGCCAGCGCCACGGCGAAGCGCCTCTCGAAGTGCATGGCGAGGGCCCGGGCGCGGTGCTGGCCGCCTACGCCGCCCTCTGGGAGCCGGACATCTCGGGCCTGGCGCTCTACCGGCCTTGCTTGAGCCACATGGAAGCCGAGGCGCCGCAGTTTCTCAACGTGCTTCGGGTGTGCGACGTGCCGGACGTGCTGGGCATGATCGCCCCGCGACCGCTGTCCGTTTACGAGGTTCCGGCCCAGTCGCTCGAGAAGACCGTGGCGGCCTACGAGCGGGCCGGAGCCAGACAGCGTCTGCAAATCACGCCGAGGCCCGCCAAGTGACCTGTGAGGTTGCTTCGTGACGCGGCAGGAGTTACGATGCGACATGCCCCGGGTGGAGGATAGCGTACAGGACCGTGAAAGAACGCGTTGGGCAGACATCCAGAGTAACGAACGCGACGATGCCCTTCGAGCGCGGATACGGCCATGGAAGATCGAAGCCGCGGCTGGCTCGGCCCTGACCCTGATCCCGGCAAGATCGGCTGGAGAATTGGGACCAACCCGATCACCTTTCGTCGCGCGAACCAACAAGGATTCCTGGTCTCGGTGAACCAAGATGATGAGACCCTTGCTCCCCGCCGCTATGGTTGTGCTCGCCCTCCCATGCGCCTGGGCGGGCGATGCGCGTACGGTCGTGTCGCTGAACGGCCCGTGGGATATTGCCGAGGGCAAGATGGACCGCCCCCCGGCGACGTTTGACCGTCGCGTGCCGGTGCCGGGACTGGTGGACATGGCCACGCCGCCGTTTGAGTCGCCGGGCTCGACGGTGTCGCTGGCCGAGCGCCAGGAGAGGAAGCGGCCTGCCGATCCGAGACGCGAAGCGTTTTGGTATCGGCGCACGTTCCAGCTCAAGGGCCCCGTGCCCGAGGTGGCGCGGCTGAAGGTCCACAAGGCGCGCTACGGCACGAAGGTCCTCCTCAACGGCAAGGTCGTCGGCGAGCACGCGCCGAACTGGACCCCCGGCTGGTTCGATGTGAGACCCTTCTTGAACGGTGACGGCGCGCCGAACGAACTGCTGATTCGCGTCGGCGCGTCCTTGGCGCAAGTGCCCGCGCAGGTGACCGAGGGCTGGGATTTCGAGAAGAGCCGCTATATACCCGGCATCTTCGATTCGGTCGAGTTGATCCTATCCGGCACGCCGCACGTCGTGAACGTGCAAACCGTGCCGGATGTAAGGAACAGGGCCGTGCGCGCCGTCATCGAACTGGAAGGCGGCGCGACCAAGCCGGTGAAAGCCGTCGTGCGGGAGGCGAAATCCGGGCGCATCGCCGGCGAAGCGTCGGTCGAGGCAAGCGCGGCAAACCGAGTCGAGTTGACGATCCCCATTCGCGACGCGCGTCTCTGGACGCCGGAGGACCCGTTCCTGTACGAGTTGGTGGTGGACACCGGCGGCGACACGTCGCGCACGCGGTTCGGATTGCGCACGTTCACCACCGATCCGGCCAGCGGGCGCGCGGTGCTCAACGGCCGGCCTTATTTCCTGCGCGGTTCCAACGTGTGCATTTACCGGTTCTTCGAGGACGCGGCGCGGGCCGGGCTGCCGTGGGACCGCGACTGGGTGCGCAAGCTGCACCGGCGGTTCAAGGAGATGCACTGGAACAGCTTGCGCTACTGCATCGGCTTTCCGCCGGAGCTGTGGTACGAGATCGCCGACGAGGAAGGCATCTTGATTCAGGACGAGTTTCCCATCTGGTACGGCGGGCGATTGGATGGGTGGCCCAAGGAAATCACGCAACAGCACCTCGCTGTCGAGTTCACCGAGTGGATGCGCGAGCGTTGGAACCATCCCTGCGTGGTCATCTGGGACGCGCAGAACGAGACCACCGACGACGCGGTCGTCGCCGCCACGTTGATGGCGGTGCGCGGCCTCGACCTGTCGAACCGCCCGTGGGACAACGGCTGGGGCGCACCGCAGAAGCCCGGCGACATTTCCGAGGCCCATCCCTACCGGGCAGGCCGGAAGGACTTCTCGCTGGCCATCTTCGCCAAGGAAACGGGCGTTCCCAACAACGGTCCGGGCACGGGACGGCGTCCGTTCGTCGACCTGGGCCGCCCGCCGTATCTCATCAACGAATACGGCTGGCTCTGGATCAACCGCGACGGCACGCTGCCGACGTTGACCGTGGATGTGTACAAGCGGCTGCTGGGCGAGACGGCTACCGTCGAGCAACGCCGCCACTACTACGCGCGCACGCTGGCGGCCAAGACCGAGTTCTGGCGCAGCAAACGGCTCTGCGCGGGCGTGCTGCACTTCTGCGGGCTGGGATACTCGCGCCCCGATGGCCAGACCAGCGATCACTGGCTCGATGTGAAGGAACTGAAACTCGAACCGCTGTTCGAGAAGTACGTCAAGGACGCCTTCGCGCCGACGGGGATCATGCTCGACTTCTGGAGCGACGAACTGCCGCCCGGCGACAAGCGCGATCTGTCGGTCGTGGTCATCAACGACCTCGACGAGGAGTGGTCGGGCCATGTGCGATTCCGCCTGGCGCATGGCGCGAAGGTGCTCGCCGAAACGACCCAACCGTGCCAAGTCGCCGCGCTGGGGGACAAGCGGCTCTCGTTCGGCCTGGTGGTCCCCGACGAGCCTGGGCGTTACACACTCGAAGCCGCGCTGGTACGAAGCGGCGTGCCCGACGTGCGCAGCCTGCGCGACTTCGCCGTCCTCACGCCGCAAGAGCGCGAAGCCCGCCGCAATCTCGCGGAAGGGCGCCCCGTGAAGGCCTCGTCGGTGCTGGCCCTGAACGGCCAGACGTACCGCGCCGAGTTTGCCGTGGATGGCCAAGGCGACACGCGATGGTCGAGCGAGTTTTCGGACCCGCAATGGCTGGCCGTGGACCTCGGCGCGACGCAGACGATTTCCCGCGTCGAGTTGCACTGGGAAGGCGCGTTTGGAAAGGCCTACTCGATTCAGGTTTCGGCCGACGGCGCTCAGTGGAAGACCGTCCACACCACCACCGGAGGCGCCGGCCAGACCGAGACGATTCGTTTCGCGCCGGTGCAAGCGCGCTGGATCCGCATCCACGGGACGCAGCGCGGCACGCCCTACGGATACTCGATCTGGGAAATGGGGGTTTATCACTGAGCCGGAACCGCGGGACATCACTTTTCTGGCCCCTGGTCCGCGGGGCATGTACTGCACCAACGGGCGACGGTCAATGATCATCTCTGGATGCTTTACCGCCGCGCGTTTCGTTTCCAGGGCGACTTGCATTTTCCCCCCATGAAGCTGGGAGGACGCTACGTCTGGCGCGCATGCCGGACATGCGCTGATAATGACGACGCGTATGAACTCCTTTACAAACCGCTGGTCCAAGTTGGGCGGCGCCGGCTGCTTGTGCGTCTTCGCTCTCTTCTGGTCGGGCATGACGTTGGGCTTCGACGTTCTTATCGCGCAAAATGCGTTCCGGCAGATTCAAGCCCTTGGTCACTCCAAAGTCATGGGCTCGGTGACGCACAGCGAGGTCGAGACCGTCTTCGACGACGAAGGCCCGACCTATCGCCCGAAAATCCGGTACAAATACCTGGTGGGAGGCAAAGAGTACCTGGGAGATCGGTATCGCTACGACCGATGGTCTTCCGGCGGCGACTGGGCGCATCGAATCGTTGCTGCAAATCCGGTTGGCTCCCAAGTCGAGGTCTACCACGCTCCCGCCGATCCCTCCGACGCCGTGCTCGCGGTCGGCGTGGATGGAATGGACCTTTACCTCGCCATGTTCGTCCTGCCGTTCAACGTGGTCATGCTCGGATTCTGGTTCGCCATCGGTCAAGCCGTCCGCCACCGGCTGTTTCCTCCCGTGGCGGGCGGGGCAAAGGTGTTGGACGACGGCCGGTATGTCCGGGTGCGGCTGTCGCTATGGAGTCCACTCTTCTCGGGAGTGGCGGTTGCCGGAGGCTTGGCCTTTGCCGGGGCTTTCGTGATTGGTTTTGCGTTCGGAGGCGGTCCTCCGCTGCTGATCATGCTTGTCGCTTGGGCGGTGATTCTCGGGGGTGGGGCGTCCGCCTCCTTGTTTTGCCGCCGAAGACTGATTGGGGGCCATTCCGATCTGGTGATTGACTGCTTCGGCCGGGCCATCGTCCTTCCTCGCACCCTCGCTCGCCAGGTAGACCTGGTGATTCCGGTCGAGAAGATCATGGCGATCGAGCTGGAAAGCGTGGAGAAACGGAGGGCCAAAGGATGCACGTCCCGCACGTACGTCCCCACCGTGGTCTTTACGGACAACGACGGACTGCAACGGCGAGAGGGAATCGTCGAGTGGCCCTTCGAGGCTCGGGCCGAAGGACTGGTTGCCTGGCTGCGGG
>JANLFZ010000202.1:0-4454 GCA_024653385.1 Thermoguttaceae bacterium
CGCCAGTCCGAGTTGGACGCTCGGGAAGCACACCTCAACGACCTCGAAACACGGTTGGAGCGGGAAGCTCGGGATTTGCGTGCCCGGCACGCGGAACTGGAGACTTGGCTCCGATCGCAACAAGACCAAATCCAATCGCGACAGGAGGAGATCGAGGCCCGACTGGCCGAACTCGAGGCCCGCGATGAGGCGATGCGGTCGCGTGAAGAGCGATTGGACCGGCGATGGGCGGAACTCGAGGCCCGCGACGCGACGCCAAGAGCCGAGCCCGAGCCGGTACCTTCGGTTCCGGTCTCCGATCCAGCCGACTCCAGCCTTCCGAGCGACCCGACGGGTCAGGCACCTTCGTCGGCGCCTCAGACTTTGCTGACCGAGCAGCCGGTGTCCTGCGCCGCGCCGCCGGAGCGCACGGCGCCGGTCACCACCGACGCGATCTTCCGCCGTCTTGGAATCCGGCTGCCCGTGGATGAAGATCCGATGCCGGTGTCGGCACCGGCATTGGCATTGGCGTCGGCACCGGCCGCGCGCCCCGATTCACCTCAGCCGACGCAGACACCTCCCGCCGAGCCGTCCGAAGACGAGTCGCTCGATTCGTACATGGAACGTCTCCTCGCTCGGGTGAGAGAGGCTTCCGGCCGCGCGACAAGTGGCGAGTCGTCGGATTCGCCTCCGCCCCCGCCCCAGCAAGCGACGCAAACGACGCAGACGATTCGGAGCGACGGTTCCCGCGATGCCAACCTCGAAGGCAGCGCAACCTCGCGGGAGGCGCCCAAGTTGAAACGCGCCGGCCGGTTCGTCCTGTTTCCAAAGACCATCGCCCCCGAAAAAGGGAGCCACCTTGCCGCCATGCGCGAGTTGGCCAATCTGTCGGCGCGCAACGCCCTGGACCAGCATGGCCGAATCCAGATTCGCCGCGCGATCCGCGGCAAACTCGCGGTGACGCTGGGCAGCGCGGCTGTCGGCAGCCTGCTGGTCGCCGTGTGGACCTGGCGCGGCGCGGGAGAGGTTGCATACTACGCGGGCTTGGTGAGCTACTTGATTGCCGTGTTGTGGGGCTTGCAATACGCGGTATTGACGGGAAGGTTGATCGTCAGCCGATCGGGACACCTCGCATGGCGGTCCAGGCCGCCGGCGCCGCGGTCGCTTGAGAAGCACTCGGGCAAGAAAGACGCGGACATCGCCCCCGCCCAAGCCGCCACGAGTCCCCGGTCGAACGAGAGCACGTCCCCGCGCTGAGGCGTTGCGCGATATCCTTCCCGCGCGATGCCGAACGGTGCCGGACCTTCTGCCGCCCTTCGCCAGTGCCCCCGCACTCCGTCACGGCAAGTTCGCGTCGGAAAGGTCCACGATCCACGCGCCCGGCACGTGGCGCGAGACGGTTTCCCGAGCGAGATTGAACCACCTCGCGCAGCGATCGAGGATGACGTGGTCGGCCGTGGCCACTGTTTCGGTCGATTGCGCCAGCACGTGATCGGGGCTGGGGACCAGTTCGACGATCCACGGCCAACCCGCGGCGTCGGCCACCTCGCGCATCAGCGTTTTCAGTCGCCCACTGTTCGACACGGGCCGGTCGAGAAACCACCGGCATTGGGCAACTCCCAGGTCGGCCAGGGTGCGACCGAGCAGTTCCAGGGCCGGGAGGGTTTCCGCGACACGCCGGAAACTGCCGTGCATGCTCGCCATGTCGCGATAGGTACCGTCGCGGGCCAAGAGGACCGCGCCGCCGGCCAGCGCCGCCTCGACCGTGGTCAACACATTGTACCCGTCCACCGCCAAGGCGCCGCCGAGCAGGGCTTCGATCGGCACTTGCCGTGCCTTGCGTCGGGCCAAGTCGCCGTCGGAACAAGCAGCCCGGCCCACGGCCATCCGTTGCCGCGCCGAGAGTTGGTATCGGTCGCCCACCAGCTTCAGCGCCGCGGGGGCCGAATAGCCTCGCGTCAAGAGCCACCCCAGATCGGCCGTGGCCCGGCACAGAACCGGCCTGACGGACTCGGCGAACAATCGCCGGTCTTCGGGGTGAGGGCCGCGATGGTGTCTTCGGTCGGGCACGTGGATCCCGGAGCGCTCCGGCTCAGCGCTGGTACGTTCCCGTCAACTGGCCCTGCCCGATGACCTGGCCTTCGATCGCTTTCAGCAACGCCTGCTTCGTCAGGCCCGGCTCGGCCGTCAGCTTCGATCGTAGGGCATAAAGCTGGAACCGATACCGATGGACGCCGTGTCCGGGGGGAGGCATTGGGCCACGGTAGCCGATCGTCTGGCCGGAGGTCCACGAGTTCTTGCCTTGCAGGGCTCCGGCCGGATCGGCAGGCCGGAGGACCTTGGCCACGCCTTCCGGCAAGCCCGTGCATGTGGCGGGGATCTTGTAGATGACCCAATGGACCCACGGTTCCGGAGTCGGCGCGTCGGGGTCATCGACGATGAGCGCCAGTTCGGCGGTCCCGTCGGGCAGGCCGGACCAGGCTAGCGGCGGCGACACGTCGTCGCCCTCGCCCGTGTGCTTTCGGGGAATCGGTTCTCCTTCGCCGAACGCCGTGCTGCTCACACGAATCTTGGCCGTCGCCATGTCTGGTTCTCCCTTAGCTTGGCCTGTTGGGTACTGCTGGTCGCGAGGATCGGCACGCTGACAACCGACCAGGGCCGCCGCGGTCAGCGTGGCGGCCGCCAGCCAGTTCCATGCCGAAAGGCCTGCGCGTTTCATGGCGGATTCCCTCTTGCAAGTCGAAGGGTGCGTTCCGGGGCGCATACTTGAGTCCTTTCCCGGAAAAGCCGAGCGTCCCGGCGGAACGCCCTCGCGCCGGGGGCATACAACCATTACCATGCGCTTTCGACGCGCTTCCGTCAAATCCCCTGCCGGCGAAATGTCGGTCGCAACCCGATGTGCCCGATTCGGGGGAAACCGTGGTTCCCGGTTTGACGTGGGTTGGCTGGGACCTAATCTTGCCTAGGCACGCACGCCGCCCGCGGCTCGCGCGGTCTAGACCTCGCCTCTGCGCTGCCTCCATAGTGTTTGGTCCTGTGGAACAGGGCTTGTGTCCATGCGCGTCGAGTACATTAACCCCTTCATCGCGTCCCTCAAGAACACGTTTCGGACCATGTTGGGATGCGATGCACGCCGCGGGTCGCTTTCGCTCAAACAGGACAACCGCGCGAAGCACTTCGTCAGCGGGGTAATCGGCCTGTCGGGCAAGGCCGTCGGAACGGTCGTGGTGAGCTTCTCGCCCGAGGTGGCCATGCGCGCGGCCTCGACCATGCTGATGACCGAGGCCAACGAGTTGAACCTCGATGTGCTCGACGCGGTCGGAGAGCTGACGAACATCGTGGCCGGCGGAGCCAAGGCCCAGTTGGAAGAGTACAGCCTGATGGTCAGTCTGCCCAGCGTCGTCACCGGCCACGACCACGAAATCCACTTTCCCTCGAACGTCACGCCCATTTGTATCGGGTTCGACACCGACTGGGGGCCGCTGAGTCTGGAAGTCGGCTTTGCCCCGATCGAAGAGGTGGCGTCCAAGCGCTCCCATTGAGTTCGCGACGCTCTAGCCGTTCACGGGCCGGGGGCATGTATCTCTTCAGTCGGGTTTGGATCCGCGGGGGCGCGGCCCGGAGTCGCGGGCGCGCGCTGCCTTGGCCCAGGTCTCGTACTCCCGCAGGCAGTCGTCGGGGCCGGCGAACTTCTTCCATACCAGCCGGCCACGATAGCCATAGTGCTTGCCGGTTTCCACGCGGTGGATCACGTACTGGAAGTCCCAGGCGGGGCGCCGGATCTGGTCGCCGACCTTGAACTTGAAGAGGCTGAAGCGGATCTCGTCCTCGGCGGAATGCATCCTGTCGAACATCAGGATCAACGTCATTCCGTGTGCTGCCCGGCCGTAGTAGAAGGGGCGCGTGAACCGCGGGTATTCGTAGCTCCAGAGGTTGAGTTTCAAGTTGTGGTCGGCGTCGTATTCCAGGGGACGAGCGGCCAGGCATCGATACGTACCGCCGCCGACATAGTCTGCGTGACCGCGCGGGGCGTCGGCCGCGATCCACTCCTCCTGTGCGCCCGGGGCCTTGACACCGCGGAAATGCAGGGCCACGTCTTCCACGTCGTTCATGTAGTCGGCCCAGAAGAGCACCGCATAGCCGCGCTTGCCGAAGCGGCCCGCGTCGCAAGGTCGGCAGCGGAACTCGAAGTCGATGTAGTGCGGCGCAACCACGGTATAGGTCATGCTGCTTTCCAAGGCCCAGGGATCATCCTCCGCCTTCCTCACCAGCACCACCGAATTGCCCGACGGCCGCCGGTAGAGCCGGTAGGTCCCGTTGCGCGGGGCAAACCAGTTGGCGGGGTTGTTGTGGCCCGAGATGATGTGCTCGAAGTTCAGCCCGGCGGAGCCGCCCGGATCATGGGGGTCGAACGCGTCGAACTCCGGACAAAGGCTGCGATGGATCAGGCGGTCTACTCCGCTGAGGATCTTCGG
>JANLFZ010000202.1:4464-7761 GCA_024653385.1 Thermoguttaceae bacterium
CGGCGACTGGGAATTGTCGCGGAACAGTACCGATAGATCCCCCACATGGACACTCGCCGTGGTAAGCGGCTCGCCCAGCGCTTCGTCCGCCGCCTCGCCGGGCGCGACCCGGAGCGCCATGCAGATCGCCATCCATCCGAGAGCAACCATCGGACCGAAGCACCCGGCCCTGGGCCCCCCGCTGCGTTTTCGGGCGAACCACGCAAAACCAACCGGAGGCGGCCTCCGCGCCGAACGAGTAGCGATCCGAGACATGGCTCTCTCCCCAAGAACCCGAAGAGGACCTCTCCCGATCTGTGCCGATGCGTCGACGAACCTCGGTGGCGAACCGGCCCGCGATTCTCGCGGCGGAAATCCTACCATGCGATGCCCGCGCCCGGTACGGGGACTCGGAAGAATTCGACGCGCTGCCCGGTTCCCTTGAACCGAGACAGGGCGTGCTGGCCAAACTGCCCGACGCGGCGCTCGGCCAGAACGAGCTTGCCGTTGGCCGCCAGTTGGAAAAAGGGGCCGCCGCCAAGATCGAGGCCGGCGCGATCGAGCCCGCGACCGAGGATTGGTAACCCGGGCATCCCGGGAAGGAGCGGTTCGACGGCAACTCCGGGAATTGCCGGCCACGGGGGTGCCGTGAGGGATTTGACGGAAAAACCCGCCGGATTCACTCTTTCGGGTTATTGCGGTTTGACGGCGGCCGCCTACACTGGATGGGTTGAGATACTCTTCCCACTGCGCAGCGCTCGTTGCGTCCAACACAGGAGTAATGGAATGCAGGCCATCGCCCCGGGATGGGAACTCAAAGTGGACCGCGGCCCGGACGGGCTATGGGTCAAGGTGGGGCAGCCGCATCCGGATTGCCTCGACGACCCGCCCTTGGCCGAAGAGATCTGGTCGCTCTTGGAGCGACACTTCGTGTATCGCCTCGTGCTGGAACTCGACGAACTGGACCTGCTGACAAGCTGTTTGCTCGGCCAGCTCGTCGTGCTCCACAAGCGTATCCGCGAGCATGGGGGAATGCTGCGGCTGGCCGGGCTAAGTGCCCAGAACCGAGAAGTCTTGCGGGTACACGGCCTGGATCGTCGATTTCCGATCTACGGCACCCGCGAGGACGCCGTGATGGGGGCGTGCCCGCGAAGGCCCCGGTAGTCCGAGGGCCCTTGCCGGTCGCCCTGCAATGCCGCTATCGGTAATCGGCGTCTCGGAACGCGCTGGCTCGGCTTCCGGCAACCTCAAGTTCGTTGAGGATTTCGTGGACACCCTCGACACGCCGCAGCGCCTCCTGCGCCATCTGCTTTTGGAAATACGAGCAAACCACTCCGCGCAGGGTTACCCGACCCTCGGCCGTCTCGAATCGAAGTGTCTTTCGCGGCACGTAAGGGCTTCTTTCCAAGGCGGTCAGCACTTTGTCGTCCAACGGGGTGCCGCGGATCTGCTCCTCTTGGGTGGTCTTGGCCATGGATGCGCTCTCTCGACGGGAACGTGCCGGGGTGCAAGAGCCGGCGAGTAGAACCTTGGCCCAGCCTCCGGTGGGGAACGAAGGCCGCCTACGTCATCCATCGGTAATCTGTTCCGCGTCGGTAAAGAATGAGTGCGGCAGAGACCTGGAATTCAGCGGATTCTAGGAAGATTGTTTCGGTCTTAAAGGATATTCGGCCCGCCGTCATGGCATCGCCAAGAGCTGGCACACCAAGGGACTCATCGCAAGGGCCAAGAGCAGGCCACTGAGCACCTGAATACGACGATGAAACCGCAATTCAAAGGCGGGGTCCGACGCGATCCGCCTCACGAACTCGACCCGAGCTGCGATGCTGGCGTGCTGCCAACTCGATCGTTCGCGATCAATCGCCCCCGCAGTGGCCAAATCCTCTAAAGCCGAAACGTACGTGGCCACGGGCTCGGCCTGCGCGGCCGCGGCCAACGCTCGACATCCGAACAGATCCGCTTGCCCCTCGAGCAGCCGGCAATAAGGGCCGAACACAAACAGCAAGTAACCGGCCAAACCCACGAGGGCTAATACCCCCATTGCGACTGGAAGCATATCACCCTCGGCAGTTATCCGTGCGCCAACCTGGCGGAGGAAACCGGGGAACACGCCATCGATCAACAGGCCCAGGCCGACCGGGGCGAACATCGCCACGATGCGGAGGAAGAGGTGGCGATGTCGCAAGTGCCCGATCTCGTGCCCAAAAACAGCCTGGATCTGAGCGTCGCTCAGTCGGTTCAGCAGGCCATCGGTCAAGAAAACGTAACGAAACAGCGGCACAAACCCCGCCACTGCCGCATTGAGCATCATCCCCCCGGTGTTCCAAACCAGGATGTCCCGGGCCTTGAACCCCGCGCGCCGGGCCGTGCCCTCAAGCCGGTCGCGAAGCGGTCCCGGATCAAGCGGACGGGTTTGCCACACATGTCTTAACAGGCTGGGAAACAGAATCGCTAGAAGCACCAAGGCGGGCACGTGGGCTGCCGCCAATAGAATTCCGTCGTCGGCCTCCGGCAAAAGATGTCTGGTGGCATCCTGAAACCCGAGAACCGTCAGCACCGGCACCACCAGGACGCCCAGATAGTGTCGCGTGTGGACCCCAACGTAGGTCCAGCGGCCCTGCTCGCCTCGCTGCCTCGGACCGGCGCTGGACCCTGCGTCTGGGGACCGCTCCCGCGTGATCTCGCCTTGACCCAAGGCCGGTGGCAGCCCCATTCGGCGACGAATCTCCTGGTCCACGTCGTGCCAGACCGCCCAAGACAGAACCAGTGGGACGAGCACGGGCAGAAGGACCAGAACGTCGTCGACCAAGACGGCGTGTTCCAAGCCCCAATTGACACGGACCAGCCTGGTCCAGCCCAATACCCCGAGCACGATTGCCGCGCTACCCAGCCATATTGCCGAATGCGCTGTTTGCCACCGGCGTGCCCACCGAAACACCGCCCAAGGGCTCGCGCCGCGTCGAAGCCGAACCCGGAACCACCACGAGCCAAGAAATGCCCAAAGTGGCGCGGCCGTCATACCCAAGAATGAGGATATCGCCCTTAGGGCCGGGTGGCTAACCGGGTAGGCGGGACTGTGCTCCGCGACCACCAGCGCCCCCAGCATAGCGAGAATCAGCAAGAAGTGCATCAGGCTCAAGCCGAGTGAAGGTCCATGGAGCCAGCCGCGCCATGCACCTATCGTAATTGGGGCCCTGAAATTCCTCAAGCAGGACAAACAGTAACGCAATGCCCCACGGCGTCACGGACGGAACAACGAGTCGATGCGCTATTCTCGATATGGACGGCGCAGCAAACGCGAGGGCCTTCAAATTGCCC
>JANLFZ010000202.1:7771-10767 GCA_024653385.1 Thermoguttaceae bacterium
CCTAGACTAGAATGAGGCTGAAGGTCTTGGCCAGGAGGGCCTGCCTTCGGTCAGCCCCACCAGAAGGCTTTCTCACCCCCGTGTTTGGGCAGGGCTGATCCACCCCGGACAGCCCTGCCCAGTTTCTTTTCGGCTCAGTTGACGAACCTCTGCCCGTTCGCTATGGATAGCCATCGTCGGGACATTGATGCCGTCAAGCGGGAGGGTCTTTGCATGTCGTCATTGCACGAGACATTCGACTCGCCGTGCGATTCGCCCGAACCGGTGGTGGAGTACGTGCGGCACGCGGTGGTCGATACGCCGGCCAGGTCGGACGTGGTCTGCGTCGAAGACGATGATTTCGACGACTTCGACGACGACGATTTCGACGACGATTTCGACGACGACTTCGAGGAGGAGTTCGACGACGAACTGGACGACGAACTCAGCGAACTGGAAGAAGAAGGAGAGGAAGTCGCGCCCGATGGCCCGGTAACCGGCGACGACGACGGTTTCGAGGACGACGAGGATTTTCCGATCGAGGACGAAGACCTCGAAGCCGAAGGGTTCGACGAGTGACGGAGAGGGCCATGCTTCATCTGGTCGCGGAAATCGAGGACGCCGTCGCCAAAATCCGCCGGCGTTGGTCGGGATCGGCTCGCGTGGGAATCATCCTGGGGACCGGACTGGGAAGTCTGGCCGGCCAGATCGAGACCGAGGCAACCATCGATTACGAAGACATTCCGCATTTTCCGCGATCCACCACCATGGGACACACGGGTCAGCTCGTGTGCGGCACGCTTCAAGGACTCCCCGTGGCCGCCATGGAGGGCCGGTTCCATGCCTACGAGGGCTACTCCTACCGGCAGATTACCTTTCCGGTCCGGGTCATGCGGGCCTTGGGCGCCGATCTGCTGATCGTCTCAAACGCGTGCGGCGGCATGAATCCGCGCTACGGCCTGGGCGACATCGTGGTGATCGAGGACCACATCAACTTGATGAACGGGAACCCGTTGATCGGCGTCAACGACGACCGGCTCGGGCCGCGGTTTCCCGACATGTCCGCCCCCTACGATCGCCGGTTGATCGACAAGGCCATCCAGATCGCTCGTCGCGAGGACTTCGTCGCCCACAAGGGAGTGTACGTGGCCGTGACCGGGCCCAACCTCGAGACCCGGGCCGAGTACCGGTTTCTCCGGGCGATCGGGGCCGACGTGGTGGGCATGTCGACGGTTCCGGAAGTCCTCGTGGCCGTTCACGCGGGGATGCGGGTGCTGGGGCTATCGGTCGTGACGGACATGTGCCTGCCCGATTGTCTCAAGCCGGCCGCCATCGACGAGATTCTGTCCGTGGCCGCCGGCGCGGAGCCGAAACTGCGAAAGATCGTCCTCGGCGTATTGGCGGACGAGGCCGGCCAAGCCCGGTCCTAGGTTTTTGGCAAAGGCCGCGACATGACGCCCGAGCAGCAGGCCGCGCTGCGGAACATCCCTTCGATCGAGGTCCTGCTCCACGATCCGCTCTTGGCATCGCATGGCGCGGCCGTGCCGCGGCCGGTGCTGGTCGATCTGATTCGCGAGTCGGTCGAGGAGGTCCGCTCGCGTGTGCTTTCCGATGCGCCCGGCATGCCCGGTCCGGCCGACGCCGATGCGATCCGGCGCGAGATCGTCGCACGCGTGGCGCAGCGCGCCGAGGCGATGGCCCGGCCTTACTACCGCAAGGTAATCAACGCCACGGGCATCATCCTCCACACGGCCTTGGGTCGTGCCGTGCTCCCGGCCAAAGCGATCCGCCAGATCGTCGATGAACTTTCAGGGTACTCGCTGCTTCAGGCCGACCTCGAGACGGGCCGGCGGTCGAAACGCGACCTGCGCATCGAAGCCCTGCTAAAACGGCTCACCGGGGCCCCCGCCGCCACCGTGGTGAACAACAACGCGGCGGCCACCTCGATCGTGTTGAACACCGTGGCCAAGGGGCGGGAGGTGATCGTCTCCCGCGGGCAACTTGTCGAAATCGGCGGCTCGTTCCGTCTGCCCGACGTAATCGCCGCAAGCGGGGCCATCCTCGTCGAAGTGGGAACCACGAACAAGACGCATCCCCGGGATTACGAACGGGCGATCACCGGCAATACCGCCGCGATCTTGCGGGTCCACCCGAGCAATTACCGGATCGCAGGCTTCACCTCCGAGGTGTCCTTGGGCGAACTCGTCGAGATCGCCCATGCCCGGGGAATCCTCGTGATCGATGACGTGGGCGCGGGCCCGTTGATCGACTTCGCACGATTCGGGTTCGAGCCGGAACCGACGCTCCAGGCATCGGTTGCCGCGGGCGCCGACTTGATCACGGCCAGCGCCGACAAGCTTATCGGCGGGCCCCAGGGCGGCATCATCCTCGGACGGGAAGACTTGATCCAGGCGATCCGCAAGAACCCGCTGGCCCGGGTCGTCCGCGTCGACAAGATCACCTTGGCCGCCCTCGAGGCCACGCTCTCGTTGTTTCTCGACGAAGCCCTGGCCCTCGATCAGGTCCCAACCCTGCGCATGCTCCGCCGCGGCCTGGCAGACCTCGATGCCCAGGCGAAACGCATCGCCTCGGCCTTGCGCCGCGAGACGGCGGCAACCGTCCGCGTGATCGACGGTTGCTCGCAAATGGGAAGCGGATCGCTGCCGACGCAGGACTTGCCCACGCGGCTGGTGGCGATCGAGGCATCGATCGACCCTGGCGAGTTGGCCGCCAGGCTCCGGCAACAGAGCCCACCGGTATTCGCTCGGGTCCACAAGAACCAGCTTCTGCTCGACCCGCGCACGGTTCTGGAGGGCGAAGAAGAGTTGCTCGTGCGCGCATGCCTGGCAGCGCTGGCCGGCTCGCGGTGAACCCGAAACCCCGCGGACAAGAAAACAAGGAAGCCGCCAGCGGGGAGTCCGGCGGCTTCCTTCAGGGCTCGGTCGTCGTAGGGGAAAGGCCCGCCGCACCGCCGCTCCATGGGGGAGGATGAGACGAGCGGCCCACGGCGGGGGGAG
>JANLFZ010000203.1:0-7670 GCA_024653385.1 Thermoguttaceae bacterium
TTGTCTTGCCGCCATCGGCTAACGCGGCACGCGAGGTGGCGGCAAGACAAGAAAAGGGAGCGCGCTTGCGGCCGGGGTCGGGGCAACGTGCATGAGCACGCTTGGTCGGAAACGCCCACGTGGGACGAGGCGTTTCCCGGTGATGGCAACTCTCCCGCTGGCGGCAAGCGCGCCGACGAACTCACATGTGCAACGATCGTCAAATGGCTACGTCGTACCTCCTGCTTCTTGGGTGAGTGGGACGGGAAAGAACGCACAACCACCTGGCATCCGTCCGTGCCGGCTGCGACTGTCGCCCGGGCGACTGCCGGCGGAAGAGTGGGGCCCCCAAGGGTCGAGCCCCGCCACACACGGTACGGATCGAGGAAGCAACGTGTTCATGGCGGTAACCCAGGTGGCGGACTGGGCGGCCCGAAGGCCGCGCGTCCCTCCGCACGGTGGTCGTCTCGCGGCCGCCATGATCGGGCCGCAAGGTCCACGGCGGGGTCCTCGCGCCACTCGTATTTTACCACGCCACCCGCGTCGAAGCCAGCATTCCTCTGGGGCTTTCAGTCCGGCCCTCCCGTGGGAGGACCCAAGAAATGCGAACGCCCGGCACGAGGGCCGGGCGGTGGGTTTGTCTGCGGCATTGTCGGCACCACGAAAAGCGACGCGCCTGCCGCATGGGACGAGCCACGCACGTCAGCACGTTGGTTCGGTCGTCCGCAGATCAGGCAGGATCGACACGCTTTTAAGGCAACGCGTCCGGTTGCGGCAAGCGCGCCTTCGTGGGAAAGACCATGTCGACCAAAGGGCTCCTAGGGGTTAGGGGTCCATCTTGTCGGGAAAAAGTCGGTCTTTGCCGCCTCCTTTCTCCTCGTCCGAGGCCTGCCACGGGCGGGCCTGCCCGCCCGCCGCACAAGGTCTAAGGGGTTGTCCAAGCCGCTTCATCCGCGTGGGCGCCGGGCCCAAGCCCCAGCGCCCGCGCGCCAGGCCCGGATCGGGCCCTCCCGGCGGGAACCGCGACCCACGGCGGTCCGTCCCATGTGCCCTGACGCATTTCCGCGCACTCCCCGTGTTGTGGCGGCGACGCCGACCTGCGCCTCCTGCCCGGCTTGCGTCGCGTCATGTGCCGGGCACTAAGATATACCCGATGGATTCGCGAAGTCAAAGAAAAAATCAACCGCGGACCGTTCGGCTCGGCGGCGCAGGCTGGATGGCTGCCGGGACCGGACGCCAACGCGAGCCTTAAGGGCACCAACGGTGGCGCGCGTCGGCCAGGAGAGTGAAGATGCGCTGGGTTTCCTGTTCGGCGGTTTGTTGCGGCAAGTGGGCAATCCAGCGGTGCGGAAGTCCCTCGCGGCCGTACAGGGCCCCCATGGCCGCCCCCACAATGGCCGCAATGGTATCGTTGTCCCGCGTGTCGTTGACCGCGCGGACAATCGCCTCTTCCGGGTCATTGCCCCGCGCCATGAGGACGTACAGCACGCTGGGCACGGTCTCCAGCAGAAAGGCCCCCGAGTGCCATTGGTTGCAGGCGTCGACCGTCGAGAGTCCCGCGCGGTAGGCCTCGGTGACGCGCTCTTCCACGAACCGCCAGATGGGACCTTCGTAGCCGAAGAACTTGCCCCCGCGCACGCGGTACCGGGTCTCGCCTTCGACTTGCCTCATGACGCCGACGAACGTTTCCATCCACCATGCCGCCTTGGGCGGCCCCTTCATGCCCAAGAGCCGCCACAGCAGGCTCACCAGCGCCAGGCAGGCGGCCGTCGAGCCGGCGTCGTTGTGCGTGATCATGGCCGACAGGGCGGTGTCGACCCACAGATCGGCCGTGGCGGTGCGCAGGTGGGGAATCAGCATCGGCGCGATCCGCACCAAGGCCCCGTTCCGCGCCGACTTCGGCCCGCTTTGATACCACGGCAGGCCCGAGCGGTAGTTGCTGATGAACCGCCGCACCGTGAATCCCCGGCCGAAGACATGATGGTGCGAGAAATCCTCGGCCACGCGTTCCGGGTTGAAGCCGTCGTCCTCGAGCATCCGCTCGAGGGTGCGGAACGCCAATTGCATGTCGTCCGAGGCCAGCCCGGCCGGCGCGAACCCGTACTTGTTCGGCAAATAATCGCGGATCTCGCCATGCACCAGCTTGCGCTTGCGCGGAAGCCACCCCTCCGTGGCCGTGCCCAGCGACTCGCCGATCACCAGGCCCAGCATCATCCCCTCGACCTTCTGGAAGTCGAAGTCGGCGGGCAAGGGGTCCGGCGGCGCGTCGAAAAGCGGCCCACGAACCAGATCGATGCCGCCGCTGCGGAACAGACTCTCGAGGATCGCGCGATTGCTATTGGGTGCGTCCGTCATGGAAAAGATCGGCGGTTCAACCGCCTCGTTGCGTGTTGTTAAGGCCGGTAAAACAACAAGTTGGGCAAACACCAGAGAGCAACGAAGCGCAAGCGTCCTTGCTCTCTCATTGGCTCGAAACGGCCGGCGCCGAATCCGCGGCACACGCCCGAGCAAGGCACTTCTTCATATGGGCGATGCTCTGGCGCGCGGTCCGTTCGGCGCCCGGCGCCAGATCGAACACTTCGACCGACACCCAGCCCCGGTAGCCGATCTCGCACAGGGCACGAAAAATGGGCACGAAGTCGAGCTTGCCGAAGCCCGGGCCCTGGCCGTTGTCGTCGTTGGCGTGGAAGTGGACCAACTGGGCGCGGTGCTGCCGCACCAGGTCGGCGACAGGCGTGCGTTCGGTCACCATCGCCTTGCAGTCGAGGTGCAGGCGGCACCGTGGCGAGTCGACCGCGCGCACCAGTTCCTCGCCCTCGGCGGCCGTGGTGATGAAATTGGTCGTTTGGGGCGCCAGCGGCTCGATCGCCAAGATCGTCTCGGTCTTCTCGAACACCGGCAGCGTGGCGCGGAACACCTCCGCCGCGTGACGCATGCCTTCGGCCCGGTCCATGCCCGGCGCGAGATCGCGCTGCTTGGGCGAGCCGAACACCAGCAACGTGCCCCCCAGGTCGGCGCAGAACCGGGCCAACTCGCCGAGGTACTCGGCGGTCTTGCGGCGCACCGTGGCGTCGGGGCTCGTCAGGTGGAGCCCTTTCGTCCTGGCCAACAGCCAGTGCAAGCCGATCACGTGCAGGCCGGACTTCTCGGCCAGCCGGCGGACTTCCGTTCGTTTGGCAGCCGAGATGTCCCTCACGTCGTCGGCCAGGGTGAACGGCGCGATCTCGATGCCCGTGTACCCGCACTCGGCAGCCAAGCCAAAGGCCCGATCGAACGGCCAGTCGCCAAACGTCTCGTTGCAGATGGCGAAACGCATGGCCGACCGGGACTCGGCAGCGGCACCGGGCGAACCGGCCCGGGCGCACGCCCCGAATGCGGCCGCCGCTAGAAACTCGAGAAACCGGCGGCGGCAATGGCGACGCATGGAACCAACCCTCGCAACAACCGGGCCACGTCCCAGCCCAAGGGGCGGGGCGCGGCCTCCGAAACGAGCACCTCGCCAGGCGCCCCCGAACCGGACACACGTTTCTGGAACCCCAGGATAGCCCCAGTAAGCACTCCGAGGCAAGGCCTCATTGCGCCGGCGCTTGCGCGGTCGGCTTGTCGACGGCGACCATCGGGGCTACGATGCTTGCGGTCTCGTGAGACCGGGGCAGGGCAGGGGCCCCTGGGGTTGTCCGCCCCGTTGTGGCCCGGCCCAATTCCGGCCGGCGGGGCGCCCCATGCTTCGCACGCCCGAGAGGAAAACCGCATGCGATCGCCATCTGTCGCCCTGTTGCTACTGACACTCGCCGGCTGGGGCCGTCTCTGGGCAGCCGATGCTTCGCTCGCGCAGGATATCGCGTTTACCTCGCGTTGCGACGGCTCGATCGAGCGCTACGTGCTTGTGTTGCCCGGCGAATTTCGCGGCGAGATGCCGCACGACCTGTTGGTGGTGCTCCACGGCCACGGCGCCGATCGTTGGCAGTTCGTCCGGGATCCGCGCGACGAATGCCGCGCGGCCCGAGACGCCGCGGCGGAGCGCGGGATGATGCTCGTCTCGCCCGACTACCGCGCCAAGACCTCGTGGATGGGCCCCAAGGCCGAGGCCGACGTGCTCCAGATCCTCGAGGAGATCAAGGCCCGCTACCGGATCGGCAAGACGATCTTCTGTGGCGGGTCGATGGGCGGCTCGTCCGCGCTGACGTTTGCCGCCTTGCATCCGGAACTCGTCGACGGCGTGGTCTCGATGAACGGCACGGCGAACCATCTCGAGTACGAGGGCTTTCAGGAGGCCATCCGGCAATCGTTCGGGGGCACCAAGGCCGAGATCCCCGAGCAGTACAAGAACCGCAGCGCCGAATACTGGCCCGAGCGGCTGACGATGCCGATCGCCATCACCACCGGGGGCCGCGACACGCTGGTGCCGCCGGACAGTGTGCTCCGTCTGGCCGGCGTGCTCAAGAAACTCGGCCGCCCGGTGCATGTGCTCCATCGTCCCGACCAGGGGCACGCAACGAACTACGCCGACGGCAAGGCGGCCCTCGATTGGGTCATCGAGCGGTCGCGCGGCATGCCGCCGGCGAAAGGGATGGGGTCGCCGCGCGGTTGACCCGACGGCCGGAGACTACCGGTCCTCGGGCCGGTCGGGTTTGAAGACCTCGCCACGGCGCGTCTTGGTGGCCTACGCGAGATTCGGGCAGTTCTTTTCCATCCACTCCTGCGCCGAGCGGGCGGGGGCATCTCCGGTCGCTTGACGTTCGATCTTCTCTTGGGCGGACCGGATCCGGCGGCCGACCATGCGGCTCTCGATCGGCTGGTCCTCCTCCATCCCCAGCTGCCGCAGCACTCCCTGCACCCAGTCGCCCGCGAAGACCTTGAGCAACCGGTCCTCCAGCGAAATGTGCTGGACGAACCGGCAGCGGCAGGCGAGGCTGCGGGCGAAGTCCAAGAGCCGATCGTCGTGCGATGGGAGGGGGTGCCGTTCGCCGACGACGATGAGGATCGTCCGGCTCTTGTCGACACGACCCGCCGCCGACCGTCCTTCGAGTTCCTTGGAACAGGTCACCAGCACACGCCTTTCGTCGAACCTGGCGCGGCTGGCCAGCGACCGCAACTCGTCGAGGCAATCGTCGAAGTGCGCGACGAGAAAGACGGCGTCCGGGCCGCGCGGATCGGCCAGTGCCGAAGCGACCTCGCGCTGAATGCCGGCGAACTTGGCCGCTCGGGTCAACCAAATCCGGTCCTCGGCCACGTGGACCGCATCCCACTTGCCGGAAAGCCAATCGAAAATGCCCATGGGCGTCTCCCGGCGTGTCAGCCTTCCGCCAACGCTTGCTGGCCTCTGGTCAGGCAGTAGTTCTCGACCAACCTGCGCAGGCATTTCTGATTCGTGCGCAGATCTTCCCGGAATCTCGACGCGGACGGTTCCACTTCAATCCTAGTCCATCCGCCTCCGAGCGGGTACCCAGGGCGCGGATGTCGAGAATCGTCGTCGAGATGTCGGCCGCGGGCGTGGACGCGACTTTGGCGCATCGCAAGGCGACACGGCCGGCCAACAAAAAGGGCGCGTCGGCCCAGTGCCGCGCTCTCCCGCGCGAGATGCGGGCTACGTCGCCCGGCCTTGAAACCCGACCGGCCGGCAGCGTATACTTGGGACAACACGAACGGGCGTCGTTCGACGCCTTGTAGCCCTGCGCCGCACCGACGGGCTTGATATCGGCGCATCGAACATGTCGAGTGAAAAGTTGCGTCGCCGGGTCGCGTGGGAAGCGGCTCGCTTGATGTACTCGCGCGAAGAGACGGAGTACTATCGGGCCAAGCTCAAGGCCGCCCGGCGGATCGCCACCGGCGAGTTCAAGCCGAGCGACCTGCCCAGCAACCGCGAGATCCGCGACGAGATCCAGGCCATGGCCCGGATGCTCGAAGGCCCCGGCCGCACCGAGAACCTCCGCGAGATGCGGGTCGAGGCCTTGCGCATGATGCGGATCCTCCGGCGATTCCGCCCGCGCCTGATCGGCAGTACCCTGACCGGCCACGTGCGCCGGGGTTCGGACATCGACATTCACATCTTCTCCGACAGCCTGGAATCGGTCGCGGGGACGCTCGACGCCGAGGGAATTCCCTACGAGGTCGAGCGCAAGCGAGTGCGCAAGCATGGCGAAGAGCGGACCTACGTCCATTTGCACATCGAGGACCGCTTCCGCTTCGAGCTGACCATGTACCCGGCCGACAAGGCGCACTACGTGTTCAAGAGTTCGATCACGGGCAAGGCGATCGAGCGGGCGAGCATCGCCGAGTTGGAGCAGCTTCTGGCACGCGAGTACCCCGACATGGCGCTCGACGAGGCCGTGCTCGAGGCCGAGAAGAAGGTCGACCGGTTCCAGATCTACGAGATGCTGCTGTTGCCGTTGGAACAGGTCAAGGAAAGCCCCAAGCACCATCCCGAGGGCGACGCGCTGTACCACAGCCTTCAGGTATTCGATCTCGCCCGGGAGGAACTGCCCTACGACGAGGAGTTCCTGTTGGCGGCCCTGTTGCACGACGTGGGCAAGGCGATCGATCCGCGCGACCACGTGCCGGCCGCGCTGGCGGCGCTGGACGGCTTCATCACGCCCCGCACCGCGTGGCTCATCGAGCACCACATGGAGGGACACGCGGCGCTGGAGGGGACGATCGGCGTGCGGGCCCGCCGGCGTCTGGAATTATCGGAAGACTTCGAGGAGTTGAAGCTCCTGGCTCGCTGCGACCACCGGGGGCGGCGCCGCGGCGTGCCGGCCTCGACGCTCGACGAGGCCCTGGAGTACCTCCGCGACCTGGCACGAATGTGCGATTCGTGAAGGGCAGGCCGTCGGTGTTCCGGTCACTGGCCGGTTGGCCGGACGCCTGCTTCGAGGGCTTGCTGCTGGTTGCCGAAGACTTCGAAGAGGCGGTCGATGCGCGTGCGGCGCAGCATGGTGGAGTTCTGCTCGTCCAGCCCGCAAATCCGCAAGTGGACCGACGAGGCAAGCCGGTGATTCAGCAGGACCAGCAGCTTCAGGAACGAAGGCGGTACGAACCGCAGGCGGGAAAGATCCAGCACCAACCGGGCGCAGCGGCCGATGGCCGCCAGAAGTTCGTCCACCTGTTGTGCGGTGGCGTGTCCCGAAACCAACCCCGTCAAGAAGGTGATCACCACCGCATCGTCGACGGTCTTCGAGAGGAACCACAGGGGCCTGCCGCATCGTGGACATTGCAGGCCGGTCCCGTTGACCCCTTCCAGGGTCACCGAGAACCCGCACCAGGGACAAGCATCGAAGTGTCCCGCGGAGCTGTGGCTCGGCGAATGCATCGCCCCTCCTGTTCCGACATGTCCCATCCGGAAGCACCCTTCCGACAGGACGCCATTAGACTGTTTGGTGGGTCGCTCCGCAAGAGAGGCTTGGCGGCCCACTATCTGCAAGATAAATCGCTCCCGAAAGAAGGACAATCCCCATTCTGGCGGGTAACCGTGCGTTGTCCACCGTTTCCTTGGCGCCTGTGAAAGAACAAGTTGGGCGAACATGCAAGAGCCACGAAGCAAGAGCGCCGTTGCTGTGTTGTTGCCTCGGGACTTCCACGCCATAGGATTCTCGAGAGACAGCGGTTCTCCAAGACAGGTTCCCCATGCCCAACCGACTCGCGCGCCAGACCAGTCCCTATCTTCTTCAACATCGCGACAACCCGGTCGATTG